>NZ_BAABRI010000008.1:0-210939 GCF_040362925.1 Haloferula sargassicola | reverse complement strand
TGGATCCCCGGCAGGAGCGGTGGAATCCGCGGAGAAGCTTTTCGATGCCGCGCTCTTCCCCGCCCCTGCCGGGGCTGGATGTGACCGGGACGGGTTCCGGTGGTTGTCACCACCGGCTAAGCTCCCAAGTCCCTCCGGGACGAAAGAGTAAGGCCCTATCTTCCATGGATCCCCGGCAGGAGCGGTGGAATCCGCGGAGAAGCTTTTCGATGCCGCGCTCTTCCCCGCCCCTGCCGGGGCTGGATGTGACCGGGACGGGTTCCGGTGGTTGTCACCACCGGCTAAGCTCCCAGGTCCCTCCGGGACGAAAGAGTAAGGTCCTATCTTCCATGGATCCCCGGCAGGGGCGGTGGAATCCGCGGAGAAGCTTTTCGATGCCGCGCTCTCCCCCGCCCCTGCCGGGGCTGGATGTGACCGGGACGGGTTCCGGTGGTTGTCACCACCGGCTAAGTTCCCAGGTCCCTCCGGGACGAAAGAGTAAGGCCCTATCTTCCATGGATCCCCGGCAGGAGCGGTGGAATCCGCGGAGAAGCTTTTCGATGCCGCCCTCTCCCCCGCCCCTGCCGGGGCTGGATGTGACCGCGACGGGTTCCGGTGGTTGTCACCACCGGCTAAGTTCCCAGGTCCCTCCGGGACGAAAGAGTGAGGTCCTATCTTCTATGGATCCCCGGCAAGGGCGGCGGAATCCGCGGAGAAGCTTTTCGATGCCGCGCTCTCCCCCGCCCCTGCCGGGGCTGGATGTGACCGCGACGGGTTCCGGTGGTTGTCACCACCGGCTAAGCTCCCAGGTCCCTCCGGGACGAAAGAGTTCGGAGGGGGATCTTCCTCCCTGCCATTTCGGGCTCGGACTTTGTCATGACCGCAACTTCAAGAGGGACACCGCCGATGAACTGGATGGACGCAGATGGGAGGCTCCGGAAGGCGGGTGGATCCGCTCGGTTTCGCTCGGCGAGGCCGGACGGGGCATCGGCCGGACCGGAGGGCGAATCGGTACGGTCGAAGAGCGGATCGGTACGGTCGGAGGGCGGATCGGTACGGTCGAAGGGCGAATCGGTACGGTCGGAGGGCGGATCGGTACGGTCGGAGAGCGGATCGGTACGGTCCGAACCGGCGCCGGCTTCGACTGCTTTCCCTGCGGGACTTCGGTTTCCGCAGGGAGCACGGGTGGATGGGCCGATTTCTTCCTCGGCAGGCCCTCCACGGAGCATCAGGCGCGACGCCGGCGGGACAGGACGGCCAGGCCGGCAAGGGCGAGCAGCGCGGTGGAAGGCTCCGGAACGAGATCGGTGACGCGGACGTTGTCGATCAGCGTGACGTTGAGCAGGACGTCGTTCGGATCCGCGGAGGCACCGGCGTTGGTGTCGGAGTGGCCGAAGAGGATGTTGCTCCCGCCGAGGGTGACGGTGGACAGGTCGAGGGTCGCCATGTCGAGGCCGTCGATGGACCAGGTGGCGAACCCGCCCTCCACCAGGATCTCGACCGCACGCCAGGCGAAGGCGGTTTCCCCCGCATCCGTGACACCGGTCTGGCCGGGAAAAAGAAGCGTCTGCGCGGCCGGGGCGGAGGTGGAACCGAAGACGCTGTAGTAAGGATCGGAACCGTTGGTGGAGGGGCCGGCATAGACCGCATTTCCCGAAGGGTAGCTGGTCGGGGAGGCCGTGGAGTACGCGCGGAAGTCGGAGGCGGAGCCCCCGTCCAGGGTCGCGGCGAAAAACACCGAATCGACCCCGGCGGCCGCCCCCGCCCACTGGGCGCTGGTGCCGGCGGTGCCGAAGCCGGCGATCGAGAGCTGGGTGGAGCCGCTGCCTCCCGGACCGAGCGGGCCGACGTAGTTCGACCACAGACTGAAGCGGATGAGGTAGTCGCCGCTGAACGACTGGCCGGTGGGCGAGACGCTGAACCCGCTGAACACGCCGCCGGAGTTGTTGGCGGTCATCTTCAAGCCGGTGGTGGTGGCGGATCCCGGGGCGGCCGGCACTCCGATCGCGGAGTAGTCGTAGTGAAAGTCGACGGTGACGTCGGAGAGACCCGGAGTGTTGACGGTCCAGTTGGCGGTGTCGTCGAGGTCGAAGTCCTGCTCATAGAGCACGGCGGCATCGACCGCGAGGGGCGCGAGGATGGCGGCAGCAGCCGCGCGGGGGAGCAGGGATCGGCTTTTCATGGATAAGGGCTCGTTTGAGCCAAAATCCGTGGTTGCGCAAGCTTCCGGGAAGATCGACGGGATTTTTGTCCGTCGTCCGCTCGACCCCGTCAGACCCGCCGCAGGGTGAGGTGGAGGATTTCCGCGGGAGCGGCGGTGCGCAGGGGAAACCAATTGCCGGCGCCGTTGCTGATCACGGTGGCCTGGCCGGTGGGCTTGCGATAGAGGCCGGACCAGTAGCGATACATCATGGGCCCGACGCCGACCTCCGGGGAAAGCATCAACTGCCCGCCGTGGGTGTGGCCGCCAAGGGTGAGCGGGATGCCAGCCTGCGCCGCCACATCGAAGGCATGCGGGTGGTGCGCGAGGAGGATGGGAAAGGCCTCGTCGCGGCGGCGGGTGGCGGTTTCGAGAATGTCGCGCGCCATCGCCTCCTCGGAGTGCTCCCAGCGGATGCCGAGCAGGTCGACGGGGTGGCCGCGCACCTCCAGGGGCGCGGCGGCATTGCGCAGCAGCGGAAACCCGGCGCCCTCGACCCCCCGGGCAAAGGCCTCGCGGCCCTCGAAGAGGTCGTGGTTTCCCTCGATGAGCACCAGCCCGCTCCGCGGATCCATGCGGCCGACCATGGCGAGCGCCTCGGGCAGGTCGGCCAGGGCGTGGTCGATGAGGTCGCCGGTCAGCGCGACGAGGTCGGCCTTCATCGCGTTGGTGGCGTCGGCGAGGTCGTGCAGGAGCCGGCCGTGGGTGAACTTGCCGACGTGGACGTCCGAGACGTGGGCGATGGTCATGCCGTCGAGATCCTTCGGCAGGCCGGCCAGCGGGACCTCGATCCGCCGCACGCGGAAATGGCGGGTCTGCGGGATGCTGATGGCCGTGGCGCCATAGGTGGCGATCACCGGCAGGGCGACGGCGGTGGTTTTGAGGAAACGGCGGCGGTCGGTATCGACGGCCTCGGCAACCGCCCCGTGCCGGCTGCGCAGGTGGCGGCGGAGGCGGGCCCCGCTTTGCCACAAGCCGCCGATGACGAGCGTGGGCAGCGCGACGAAGGGCAGGAAGAGCAAGCCCCACAGCAGCACCGCGGCCTGGAGCCAAGCAGGCGGCTCCGACCCCAGATGCCCGCCGCGGGCGAGAAAGATCCAGACAAAGCCGACGACCAGGAGGACGACCGAGGCGAAAAAGGCGATCTTCACCGGTCGGGCGGCCTGCCGCAGGGGGTTCGTTCGGATGGCCCAGAGGAACCACAGTCCGGACAGGATCGGGATCCCGAGGAGGATGAGCAGGAAGAACGACATCGGCGCGGGAAGATGGCCAGTGATCGCCGTGCGTCCAAGGGAATCGAGCGGAGGAGCGCCGCAGGAGGAGCGCCGATTATGAAATCGGCATCGCCTCACCCCGAGAGCCGGGATGACGTTCGATAGGGAGCCTCGCAGCAGCTTCGTGGCGATCTACCTTGAAGTCGCCATCCCGTAGAACTGGCGATGCCGATGTCATCATCGGCGCTCCATGTGATGCCGATTTTATCATCGGCGCTCCTTGCCTTCAGTAGGGCCGGCTCGCGAGCCGGGATCCTCCCCAGCTCAGGGAAACGGCGGCCCAGACGGTGCAAACCAGTGCGAAGGCCGCGCCGAGGTGGCCGAGCCAGAGGCGAGCAAAAGCCGAGTCGGGCTCGAACGGTATGCGGTCGAGCCGGAGGACGACGCTGATGCGCAACGCGTCGAGCGGGTTCGAGAGCAGCAGGCCGAGCCACAGGTCGGGGTGCTCGTCCGCCAGGCCATCGCGAGCCGCGCCGAGCGCCAGCAGGTCGGGACCGGTGAGCAGGGCCAGCCACAGGCAGAGGCCGAGCAGGTGGGACTTGAGCCGGTCGCGGACGGTGAAACCGACCGCCATCCCGAGTGCGGCGAACACGGCACCGGCACCGAAGGCATGGAGCCAAAACCCCAGCATCTGATCACCCGGCGCCCCGGCGAGCAGGGCGGGCACGATGAGCAGCACCGTGGCTACGGCAAGGATCGTAGCAAGCGCGGTGAATTTCCCGAGCACCCTCACGCCGCCGCCGAGCGGCAGGCTGGCGAGGTAGTCGCGCTCCTCGTCCTCGCCCTGCGCGGAGCCGACACCGGTGAGCAGCGAAAAAAGCGGGACCATCCACAGGCAGGCCTGCAGCAAGGTGTAGGCGGCCGTCGTTTCCGCCGCGGCGGACATCAGCACCGGAACGAGCCCGACAACGAGGCACAGCACGGCGAAGAGATAGACGAAGCGGTTCAACAGCGCGCTGCGGATCTCGCGCAGGAAGAAGGCGGTGAAAATGTTCATACGGCTTGCTTGAGAAAAGGGATGAGGATGCGGTTCTCCGGGCGCAGGCGGTCGGGATCGACCTCGCCCTCGATGCGCCCGTCGCGGCACGACAGGCAGCGGTCGGCCGCGCCCTCCCACTCGGCGAGCAGGTGGGTGGTCACGAGCACGGTCTTACCGCGCGCGGCTTCGTCACGCAGCAGCGACTGGAGCTTGCCGCGCCATTCGGGATCGAGGCTCAGGCCGGGCTCGTCGAGCAGCAGCACCGGGACATCGGGCAGCAGCAAGGTCGCCAGCCCGAGCCGCTGGCGCAGGCCGCCGGACAACTTGCCGGCACGCTTTTCCGCGTGAACGGCGAGGCCGGTGAGGTCGAGCACGTGGTCGATCCGGCCGCGATCGACGCCACGCAGCCGGGCGTAGAATCCGAGCACCTGGCGGCAGCTCAGCCGCGGGTGGAAAGCCACGCCCTGCGGCAAGTACGAGAGTTGCCGTTGTGCCCGGCGGCGATGGCGGAGGACGTCGATGCCCGCCACTCGCGCGCTGCCCGAACTCGCCCGGCCGAGCCCGGCGAGGATCCGCAGGGTGGTCGTCTTGCCGGCGCCGTTCGAGCCGATGAGCAAGGTCACCTCGCCCTCGCGGGCGTCGAGCGACAGGCCGCGCAGCACCTCGTGGCGGCCGTAGCGTTGGGTCAGGTTCTCGGTGAGGATCATGATGGGAAATCAGGGTCGGGTGGTGAGCGGCGCAGGATCGGTGATGCCGTGGACCTTCGGCAGCGCGACGTGGCGGTGGGCGAATTCCAGCAGCCCGAGCCCGGGGCTGCCGGACAGCAGGCCGACGGCCGGCGCCTCGCGGCGGAGTCCGCCGAGCAGGTCCACCTCGCGGTGCGGCAGCTCGCCGGTACCGTCGCCATCGAGGTCGATCGGCGCCGCGCCCTGCCAGTGGTTGCCGATGCCATCGAGCGACCAGCGGTTCGTCTCGTTCTGCCCCGCCAACTCGGCGGAGTGCATGTTGCCGGCGAAGGTGTTGCGCGTGAAAACGTTGTCGCCCGACGAGGCGGTCAGCCGGACGCCGACGTAGTTGCCCTCGATGGTGTTGCCGGAGATGACATTGTTGTTATTGTTTTCGAGATAGATGCCGATGGTGTTCCGGCATAGCCGGTTGCCCTCGATGCGGGTGGCGTCGACCGAGCTGAGCAGCAGCCCGTAGGCG
Source organism: Haloferula sargassicola (assembly GCF_040362925.1). NCBI lineage: Bacteria > Pseudomonadati > Verrucomicrobiota > Verrucomicrobiia > Verrucomicrobiales > Verrucomicrobiaceae > Haloferula > Haloferula sargassicola. Next base: position 205,301 of record NZ_BAABRI010000008.1, on the reverse strand, counting down.
CGGAAGCCGTGGTTCGCCTCGAAGCGGTTGCCGCGGACGACGAGGTTCTTCGAGAACATGATCGCCGCGCCGGCCGCGTTGTCGGCGAAGCTGTTGCCATCGAAGGCGTTGTCGTCCGAATACATGTAGTGCAGCCCGTAGCGCACGCCGTGGATACGGTTGGCGCGGACCGTGGTGTGGTCGGTGAAGGAGAAATACATGCCGTCGCGCGTGTCGGTGATGGTGTTGCCATCCAGCTCGCACCCGCGGCTGTTCCACAGGTGGATGCCGTTGCCGCGGACGTTCACGTTAAGCGGCGAGCAGAGGTCGGGGCTGTCGGTGACGATCGTTTCCGAGGCCGGTCGCGCCGGCGCGGGCAGGGTGGTTTTTCCGCGGATCTCGTTGCGCAGCACGCGGCTGCCGGTGCTTTTCTTCAAATAGATGCCGTGCAGGGCGTCGGCGATCCGGTTGCCGGAAATGACCGCGCGGTCGGCGGTGACGTGGATGGCGGCATCGTCCCGCGTGAGGTCGGTGCCCGAGTTGGCGATGACCAGCCCGCGCAGGCAGACGTCGTCCGCGCGGATCGAGATGACGCTGCCCTTTCCGCCGCCATCGATGCGCGGCCAGCCGTGGCCGGCGAGCGTGAGCGGCTTGTCGATCACCAGCGGCCCGGCGTAGTGGCCGGGGCCGACCTTGAGGGTGGCGCCGGGCGCGGCGGCGTCGATGCGCTCCTGCAGCCCGGAAGCTCCAGCGGCGGCGCTCAGCGCGAGGCCGAGGACGAGACCGGCGAAGGTTCTTTGCGGGAAATCCATAGCGCGAGGATGAGGAGGATCATGAATCCCCAGAGCAGGTAGGTGCCGGCTTCGGGGAAGCTCGATTGGGTGAAATTGGCGATCTTCTGCGTGCCGAACATCAGCGGCGTGAAGGGCTCGACGTTCATCGGCGCATGCGGGTCCAGGTTGTGACCGTAACTATGGAGCCTGTAGTAGAAGGCCCCGATCGAGAACAGGCCGAAGTAGGAGGCGAGAACGAAGAGATCGACGACTGCACCCATGTAGCCGAAGACCGCGGCCCTCAGGGAGAGCAGGATGAACAGCCCGAGCATGAAGGGCATCACCTGCATCTCCGTGAAGTCGGCCTCGGAGATGGTTTTCATGCCGATGTAGTGGTTCAGCATGTTGATCTCCTTGAGGTCCTGGCCGTCGTTTCCTCCGACGATCTTGTAGGCGTGGATGGTCATCTCCAGGCCCTCCTCGTACTGCGGGGCCACGAGGTGCAGGCGCCACAGCGGAAAGTAGAGGGAGCCGGCCACCAGCAACGCGCCGAGCAGCAGCAGCACTCGCGACCACCCGTTGAGGGGTTTTTGCAGGAAGGCGTACTCGGCGCGAAGCAGGCGGTTCATGATATCTTCGGGTCGAAGGTTACTGGACGGGCGCTTGCGTTTCACCGGCCTCGCGGATGACGAGGTAGCCCTGCATTTCCTGGTGGAGCGCCGAGCAGAAGTTCGTGCAGTAGAACGGGTAGATGCCCGGTTTCTGGGCGACGAACTCGACCGACTTGGTTTCGCCCGGGTCGACCACGATGTTGATGTTGTGGTCGTTGATGCCGAAGCCGTGGATCATGTCGGGCGTCTGCTCGATGTTGGTGACGTGGAGGGTCACCGTGTCGCCCACGCGGGCCTCGACCTTGTCCGGTCCGAAGCGGCTGCGGACGGCGACGATTTTCGCAGTGACGTGGTTTCCCTCGCGCTCGACCTTGCCATCGGCGAGGTCCCAGACGGCGTTCGGATTGGTGTTCTCGGCCTTCGGGTAAACCTCGATCGGCTTGATTTCATCGACCTTGAGGATCTGCGCGAAGTGCGGCTCGGGCTCGGTGTAGGCCTCGGCGACCATCTTCATTTTCTCGCCCGAGATATCGATGAGCTGGCTGGACTCCGGCTGCGAGGGGCCGACGCTGATATGGCGGCCCTTCGACAGCTTGTTCATCGCCACCAGCCACTTGCCGTAGGGCGCGTTGGTATCGCTGCCGGCGACCACCAGGTGGCCGATGCTGTAGTGGACGGTGATCTTGTCGACCACCACCTTGGACAGGTCCGCCTTTTCCTCATCGGTCCACGGCGGCAGCTTCCACTTGGCGACCGCGGAGTCGATGAACAACGAGGTGTAGGCATTTCCGCGTCCATCATACTGCGTGTGCAGCGGACCGAGCCCGACCGGCACCTCGCCCTCGACCACGCTGTCGTGGCTGACGATCGGGATGCCGCGGAAGTCGCCCTCGTAGTCCTCGCCTTCGATGGCACCGAGGAGTTTCTCGACGTTGATGACGGTGGTGGTGGGCTGCAGCTTGCCGCCGGCGACGACCCATTTCCCGGAGGGATCGACGTCCATGCCATGCGGCGACTTGGCGATGCCGATGAGGTGGACGATGCCCGGCACCTTGGCAGGGTCGAGCACCGGCACGCCTTCCATTTCGGTCGCCTTGCCATCGCGCACCGCCTGGGCGGCGGCCTTCCAGTTGATGATCGCGCCGAGGTCGCGGTCGGCCTGCGAGGCGTTCACCTCGAGCGTGTCGTGGGCCATCTCCGTGTTGTAGGAGGTGAAGAACACATAACCACTGCTCGGGCCCTTGCCGGTCGAGGCCAGGTCGAAGTCGAAGGGCGGCATGAGGATCTGGAAGCCGACCTTCATCTCGCCGCTCTCGGGATCGACCTCGACCGCGGTGACCATGCCGTTGAACTCGTCGGCATACTTTTCGAGATCGGCGACGCGCCCTTTCGGCAGCGGGGTCGAGAAGCGGGTGGAAACGAAGAGATACTCGGTGTTTTCCGTGACGAAGGACGAGGCGTGGCTACCGCTGGCGTTCGGGATGGGACCGAGGATCTGCTTGGTCTTGAAGTCGCGCAGGTCGACGCGTGCCACGCGGTTGTTGGCGTTGTCATTCACGAACAGCCAGCGGCCGTCGTACTTGCTGCCGGTCTGCGAGAGCGCCGGGTGGTGGACATCGCCCCAGGTGAAGTCACCGAGCATCGCCTTCGACTCCTCGTCGAAGCCATAGCCGGTGCCGGGATAGGGAGCGAAGACCGGGATGGTGGAGATGTGCCGCATCGACGGGATGCCCGCCACATAGACCTGGCCGGAGTGCCCGCCGGAGTAGAACAGGTAGTAGTCGTCCTTTTCGCCGGGCGCGACGTAGCTGGCCTGCGCGGCATCGGCCGCGACTTCGTTGCCGGCCTGTTCGCCGGCTTGCTTTCCGCAGCCGCCGAGCGCCAGGCCGAGGGCACCGGCGCAGGCGAGGCCGCCGAGGGTTCGTGGGATGTGTTTCATGTCGTGGGATGGCTTACTTGATGGTGAGGAGGCCCTTCATCCCGATGCCGAGGTGGCCGGGGAAGGAGCAGTAGAAGACATAGTCGCCCGGCTCGGACGGCGCGTTGAAGGTGAGCGTCTCGCTTTCGCCGGGGCCGAGGATCTTGGTGCGGGTGATGACCTGGTCCTCCATGTCCGGCGGGATGTAGTCGTTGCCGGCGGCGGTGAAGGCGTTTTCGGCGAGCTTGTCGGGATCCGCTCCCTTGATGAGCAGCACCCAGTTGTGCCCCATCGAGGCCTTCGGCATGGTGCCGGCGTTTCTGAAAGTCACCTCGAGCGGCTGGCCGGGTCCGGCTTCCAATTGCGTGACGCTGAACTTCATCTGGTCGTTGGCCGTGACCTCGATCTTCTTCAGCGGCAGGTCGGACTTCACGGCGGCGGGCGCGGTTTTTGCGACGGCAGCCACCGTGGACGGGGCCTTGGTGGTGGCCGCGCGGTCGGAAGATTTTTCGCACTGGGTGAGGAGGCCGGTTCCCAGCAGGGCCAGGAAAGCGGCGGAATAGCTTGGTTTCATGATGGTTGGTGGTTTGCGTGTGAATCAGTTGACGGAAAGGGCAGCCGGGCTCGTGCCGAGGGCTTCGAGCACTTCCGCGGGCTTCCAGGCATTGCCGCGCCAGATGCGCTGGATGGTGCCGCCGGGGCCGACGAGGGCGGTGCACAGGCCGTGGTTGATGGTGCCGTATTCGGTCTTCCGATAGACCGAGAAGGCATGGGTGAGGCGGTCGATTTCCTCCGGGCTGCCGCTGGCGAAGCGCCAGAACGCGGTGTCCTTGGTGTGGAAGGACGCGTAGTTGGCGAGCACCTCGGGCGTGTCGAAGTCGGGATCGAAAGAGATGCTCAGCAGGTTGACGCGGCCGGCCAGCGCGGGGTCGCGCTTGATCGCTTTTTCCAGCTCGGCGAACTGCGACGACATCCGCGGGCAGAAGTCGGGCACCGGGCAGCGGGTGAAGATGAAGGTGAGCAGCACCGACTTGCCGGCGAAGGCGCAGTTGCAGAACTCCTCGCCATCCTGGTCGGTGAGATGGATCTCCGGCAGCTTGTCGCCTTCCTTGAGCCGCGGGGTGTCGGCCACCGTCTTCGGGGCCGCCGTTTCCTCCGGCAGATCGAGCACGGAGGCATCGATCTTCCGGAGGTCGCGGATCCACGATTCCGTGTCGCCGACGACGAACTCGAACTCGACCGCGTCGCCCGTCTTCACGCCATCGATGCCCTCCCCCGCCCCCACGGTGAAGGGCATGGTCATGGACGGCATGAAGCCGGGGATGTCCTCGTGCTGGATGAGCAGTGTGGAGTCCGCCGCCTCGACCCCGCAGACGCGGCCGCGCACCTCGAAGCGTTTGGCGCCGGAGATGTCGGCACTTTCCTGCCGTGAGCAGGCGGCGAAAAGCGGAAGTACGATGGCTGCCGTAAGCGCGGGGAGTTTCATGGTCGTGCGGCGGTTCGGGTTTCAGCCCACCTCCTCCTGCAGCTTGCGGGCGGCGGGAAAGAGGACGGAGTTTTCCAGGTGGATGTGGCGGTGGAGGTCTTCCTCCAGCTCGGCCAGCCCGGCGAAGAGGGCGCGGTAGGTGTTGCAGGCGTCGTCGGGTGGCGTGAACCCGTTGGTCAGCTCGCGGAGCTTCGCCAGCGCTTCGCCGGCGTCATCGTGCTCGTGGAGCATGCAGTCGATCGGGCCGTCCAAGGGCATGGCAGCGGAGTCCCCCTTGGCGAGCTTCTCGATGGCGGGAAACAGCACCTGCTCCTCCTTCATCAAGTGCTCGGCCAGCTCCACCGCCAGCCCCTGAAACACCTCGTAAACCTTCACCAGCGAGGGCGTGTGCGGCCCGTGCACGTGGGCGACGCGGGCCGCCATCGCGTCGAGTCGCGGCAGCTCCTCGCGGAGAAAACCATGATGGACGGCAACGACATATCTCGTCAGCTCGGCCGGCGGATAGGTCGCGGGATTCACCTCCGGGGCCGGCTTTTCGCGAAGCTCGGCCTCGAGCTGCTCGACCACGCTCTGCAGCGCGACGCCCTTCCGCTCGCAGGCCTCGCGCAACGTGCGGCCGCCCTGGCAGCAGAAGTCGATCCCATAGCTCTGGAAGACCCGCGACTGCGCCGGACGCTCGGCCACGATCTCCCCCACGGTTCTTTCCTCCATCGGCGTTCCCGCCGGCGAAAACTCAATCGTTCGGTGACTCATAACGGCGCCACCCTCTCGCCGTCGGGCCGACTTCACAAGATAAAAAGAAATGTTTTTCTTTTTATCGTTTGCCACGATTGACAGCGGGTGGCCGATCCGCTCCCTTGGTCGTGTCGCCGGGCGCGGCCGCGTGCCGGCCGGTGCTCCGCCAGGAAGGAGAGATCATGTTTGGATACGGAAAAATGAGCGCCTGCGCCGTGGCCTCGATGAGCGCCCTGGCGGAGAAGCACCCGGGCGGCGAGTCGCTCAGTTCGCAGCAGATCGCCGACAGCCGGAACCTCACCAAGCCGCTGGTGGCGAAGGTGCTGACGGTGCTTTCCCAAGCCGGCTTCGTAACCGGCACCCGTGGCCCGGGCGGCGGCTACCGGCTGGCGCGCGATCCTGCGGAGATCACCGTGTTGGAGGTCGTGGCGCTGTTCGAGGGGCACAAGGAGACGAGCGCCTGTCCCTTCGGCCCGGGCTGGTGCGGGGTCGGCGATCCCTGCCCGCTGCACCACATCCTGGCCGACATTTCCGAGAATGCGGCGGCGACGCTACGCGGCGTGAGCTTCGCGGCGTTCGTGGGGCATGGCAAAGGTGAGCTGTGAGGAGCGCCGCAGGAGGAGCGCCGATTATGAAATCGGCATGGCCTCAGCCTGAGAGCCGAGATGACCCTCGATAGGGAGCCTCGCAGGGGCTTGGTGGCGGTCTACTTAGAAGTGGCCATCCCGCAGAACTGGCGATGCCGATTTCATAATCGGCGCTCCATTTAACGACGCTCCGGTCAGCCCCGCATGTCGAGGGTCAGCGGAAAATCGTGGCTCGGATCCTCGGGGCGGACTTCGGTGTAGCTCACCGCCGGGCCACCGGGTCGCGATTCCATCCTGCGGCGTCCTCCGACCCCCACGGCGGCCGTTTCGATGATCCCCGGAGTGTGCCCATGCTGCCAGAAGCGGCTGACGCGGCGGGCCTCGGCCTCGAAGGCGTTCACGGGGAAGGTCTCGTAGCTGCGACCGCCGGGGTGCGCGACGTGATAGACGCAGCCGCCGAGCGACTTGCGCGTCCAGGTATCGACCACATCAAAAGTCAGCGGCGTGTGGATGCCGATGGTCGGGTGCATGGCCGACCACGGGTCCCAGGCCTTGTAGCGCACACCGGCGACGTATTCGCCGCGGCGGCCGGTCGGGTGCAGCGGGATGCGGCGGCCGTTGCAGACTAGCACATGCCTTTCCTCGACCATGCCGCGGATGCGGACCTGCACGCGCTCGACGGACGAATCGACGTAGCGCGCGGTGCCGCTGCCAGTGGCTTCCTCACCGAGGACGTGCCACGGCTCCAGCGCCATGCGGCACTCGATTTCCACGCCATCGTGGCAAACCCGGCCGTAAACCGGGAAGCGGAACTCGTTGAAGGGTTCAAGCCAGGCCCAGTCGAAGTCGATGCCGGCGGTCTTGAGCTGGTCGGCCACGTCGATGACATCCTGGCGGACGAAGTGCGGCAGCATGAACTTGTCGTGCAGCTCGGTGCCCCAGCGGATCAGCGGGCGCTCGTAGGGCTCGTCCCAGAACCAGGCGACCAGCGAGCGGACCAGCAGCATCTGCACGAGGCTCATCCGCGCGTGCGGCGGCATTTCGAAGGCGCGCAGTTCGAGCAGCCCGAGGCGGCCGGACGACGAACCGGGCGAGTAGAGCTTGTCGATGCAGAACTCGGCGCGGTGCGTGTTGCCGGTGAGGTCGGTGAGCAGGTTCCGCATCACGCGGTCGATCAGCCACGGCGGATCGCCGGGCTTGGGCAGTTGCTTGAAGGCGATCTCCAGCTCGAACAGGCGGTCATCGCGACCCTCGTCGACACGCGGCGCCTGGCTCGTCGGCCCGAGGAAAAGCCCGGAAAACAGGTATGACAGGCCCGGGTGGTTCTGCCAGAAGGTCAGCAGGCTGCGCAGCAGGTCGGGCCGGCGGATGAAGGGGCTGCGGTCGGGCGTCTCGCCGCCGATCGTCACGTGATTGCCGCCGCCGGTACCGGTATGGCGGCCATCGAGCATGAACTTCTCCGTGCCGAGCCGCGACTTACGGGCTTCATCGTACAAGGTCGTCGTGATGTGCGTCAGCTGGTCCCACGAACCGGACGGGTGGACGTTGACCTCGATCACGCCGGGGTCGGGCGTGACCTTGATCCGCTCGACGCGGCGGTCGTAGGGCACGTCGTAGCCCTCGATGATGACCGGGAGGCCGAGGCGCTTGGCGGTCGCCTCGACGGCCTCCAGCAGGACGAGGTAGTGCTCGAGCTGGCTGACGGGCGGGAAAAAGACGTGCACGCGGCCGTTTCGCTGCTCGAAGCACATCGCGGTGTGCGGCATGCCGAGCGCGTAGCCGGCGTCGCCCTGGTCCTGCGCCTCGCGGCCCTCGGCGGGTGGCAGGTCGGCGAAGTAACCCGATTGCCGTACTTCACCATGCGCGGTCTGCAGCGTGCGCCCGACCGGGAGCGGTCCGCCGGGGGCGAAATGGCCGGCGTTTTCCCCGGGAAGGTGGCTGCCGGGCGGCAGGAGCGGGTCGACCGGCTCGAACGGCGAGCGCTCCAGCTCGGCGCGCTCGCGGAGGCGGGCTTCGTTTCCGACCAGCGACTGCAGCGGCAGGCGGAAGCCCATCGGCGAGCCGCCGGGCAGCAGGAACATCTGCTCGCGGCGGAATCGCCACACGGCGCTCTGCCAGATGCCGAGACCGATGTTCCACTCGATCGGAAGGGCGTATCCGGTCGGCGTCTCCAGTCCGCGGTCGAGCAGCGCGGCCAAGTACTGCCTTTCCAGTGGATCCTTGAGGTCGGCCTTGTGGGGATCGACGTCGACCGGCAGCGTACCCTCGCGCCACATGTAGTAGAAGGCGTCCTCGAAGCCGGTGACCAGGTGCTGCGGCCGGCATTTCAGGATGGAGGCGAAGGTTTCACCGAAGCGGCGGGCGTCCTCGGTGGTGTGGCCGTAGTCGCGGGTCGGCGTGGCGAGCAGCGAGCGCTCGCGCCACAGCGGCTGGCCGTCCTTGCGCCAGAGCACGGTGTAGGCCCAGCGCGGCAGCGGCTCGCCGGGATACCACTTCCCTTCCCCGTAGTGGAGCAGGCCGCCGGGGGCGAAGACCTTTTCCAGGCGCTCCAACAGGTCGAGCGCGAGCCGGCGCTTTTCCGGGCTGTCGGCGGTGGTGTTCCACTCGTCGCCGTCCATGTTGTCGATCGAGACAAAGGTCGGCTCACCGCCCATGGTCATGGCCACGTCGGCGGCATCGAGGCGCTCGTCGAGCTTCCGCGCGAGGGCGTCGATGGTCGCCCACTCCGCCTCGGTGTAGGGCATGGTCACGCGCGGGTCCTCGTGGACGCGGGTGACTTCATTGACCCAGGAAAACTCGGTCTCGCACTCGTCGAGCGAGCCCACCACCGGCGCGGCGCTGGCCGGCTCCGGCGTGCAGGAAAGCGGGATGTGCCCCTCGCCGGCGAACAGGCCGGAGGTCGGGTCGAGCCCCACCCAACCGGCGCCCGGCAGGTAGACCTCGGTCCACGCGTGCAGGTCGGTGAAGTCCTCGGTCGGGCCGGAAGGGCCGTCGAGCGACTCCTGGTCCGGCTTGAGCTGGACGAGGTAGCCGGACACGAAGCGCGCCGCGAGCCCGAGGTGGCGCAGCACCTGGACGAGCAGGTAGGCGGAATCGCGGCAGGACCCCGACTTGGCGGTCAGCGTTTCCTCGCACGACTGGATGCCGGGCTCGAGGCGGATCGTGTAGCCGACCGCCTTGTGGACGAGCATGTTGAGCTCGACGAGGAAATCGATGGTCCGCTTTTCCCCGCGCGGCACCTCGGCAAGGAGGGCTTTGAGTTTTTCCCCGTCCTCCCGGATCTTCAGGTAGGGCGCGAGCTCGTGCGAGAGGTGCTCGTCGTAGTCGAAGGGGAAATCCTCGGCGTCCTTTTCGAGGAAGAAATCGAAGGGGTTGATCACGGTCATGTCCGCGACCAGATCGACCTCGATCCGCAGCTTGGTCGCCTTTTCCGGGAACACCAGACGGGCGACCCAGTTGCCGAAGGGGTCCTGCTGCCAGTTCAGGAAATGCGTCGCCGGCTCGATCTTCAGCGAGTAGGCCAGCACCGGCGTCCGCGAGTGCACGCAGGGCCGCAAGCGGATCAGGTGGGGGCCGAGATGGATTTCCCGATCGTAGGAATACTCGGTGACGTGGTGGAGGCCGACGCGGATGGACATGGAATTTACCTTGGGCGGGGAGCCACTATTCACAAGCGGATCGGATGCCAAGTCCGACTTCGAGGCGGTCATGGCACGCGGGTTGCAAACCGCCCGCAAAGCGCTCATACGATCCGCGTGCCCGCCACCGACACCACCCGACCACCCGCCGGCTATCCGGCGAGCGATGGGGATGAAATGATCCGCCCGGACGGCTCGCTCCAGCCCGCGTGGGCACCCGTGGCCCGCTGGATTTCAGAGACCGACGCCGCCGGCCGCGACACCGTGGACACCCAGGTCCGCCGCCTGCTGCGCGAGAACGGCGTCACCTACAGCGTCTATGGCGGCCCCGGCGAGGAGCCGCGGCCGTGGCAGCTCGACGCCGTGCCGTGGGTGATCGGCGAGGACGACTGGAAAAGCATCGAAGCCGGCCTGATCCAACGCGCCGAGCTGCTCGACGAGATCCTCACCGACCTTTACGGCGCTCGTTTGCTCCTCCGCGACGGCTGGATCCCCTCGAAGCTCGTCTCCGCCCACAAGGGCTACCTCCACGCCTGCCGCGGCATGAAGCTGGCGGCGAAACGGCAGCTCATCCTGGGCGCCATGGACCTCGCCCGCGGTCCGGACGGCCGCATGTGGGTCGTCAACGACCGCACCCAGGCCCCCTCCGGCTCCGGCTACGTGGTCGAGAACCGCGTGGTCATGACACGGACCCTGCCGCGCCTGTTCCATGCCAGCGGCGTGCGGCGGATCGCCACCTTCTTCCGCACCCTGCGGGAAACGCTCGAGACCTGCGCTCCCGCCGGCAGCGGCTCGCCGCGGGTCGTCATCCTCACGCCCGGCCCGCAGAACGAGACCTACTACGAGCACGCCTTCCTGGCCTCCTACCTCGGCTATTCGCTGGTCCAGGGCGATGACCTCACGGTGCGCGACGGCCGCGTCTGGCTCGGTTCGCTCGGCGGGCTGGAGCCGGTCGATGTGATCATCCGCCGCGTCGATGCCTGGTTCTGCGACCCGCTGGAACTGAAGGAAGACTCCGCCCTCGGGGTGCCCGGCCTGCTGGAGGCGATCCGCCTCGGCAACGTGCTCGTCGTCAACCACCCCGGCAGCGGCGTTTTGGAAAACCCGGGCCTGATGGCCTTCCTGCCCGGCCTCGCCCGCCACCTCCGCGGCGAGGAGCTGCTGCTGCCCTCCGCCGCCACCTGGTGGTGCGGGGAAAAGCCGGCCCTCGACAAGGTGCTGGCGAACCTCGACCGCTTCGTCATCAAGTCGATCGAGCGCGCGCCGACCTTCGGCACCGTCTTCGGCAGCGAGCTGACCAAGGCCCAGCTCGCCGAACTGCGCGCGCGCATCCTGGCGTTTCCCGAAGGCTTCGTCGGCCAGGAGCAGGTTGCCTACTCGACCGTCCCCTGCCTGCACGAAGGGAAAATCGAGTCGCGCCGCGGCGTCATGCGCGGCTTCGTGACCGCCACCGCCGAGGGCGGCTTCGCGGTCATGCCCGGCGGCCTCACCCGCACCGCCGCCTCGCCCGACGAGATGGTCGTTTCCAGCCAGCTCGGCGGCAGCTCGAAGGACACCTGGGTCATCGGCCGCGACCCCGAGCCCTTCGTTTCCCTCTATGAAAACGGAGCCGGTGCCCCGCCGGAAATGGACGCCCGCAGCGTGCCCAGCCGCGCCGGCGAGAACCTCTACTGGACCGGCCGCTACGCCGAGCGCGCCGAGGGCACCGCGCGCCTGCTGCGGCGCACGATCCTCGCCCTGATCGACGGCTTCGGCGAGGATTCCAGCTCGGCCGAACGCCACCGCGAGATCCTCATGCAGGGCCTCACCGGCGTCACCAACGCCGCCCCGATCAAGCCCGGCAAGAACGCCTCCGCCGTGGCCGATGAGGACGAAATCCTGTCGCTGCTCGGCGACCCCTCGCGCCTCGGCTCGCTGCCCTCGGTGCTGCGCGCGTTCCGGAGCTCCACCTTCGCCGTGCGCGATTTGTGGTCGCCCGACTCGTGGCGCGTCATCGACACCATCCTCGCCGAGTGGGCCGACCGACCGCCCACGCCGTCGCCGCGGCTCGATGCCTTCGCACGTCCGCTCGACCGCCTCATCATCGACCTCACCGCCCTGCTCGGCCTCAACCTGGAATCGATGACCCGCGATGCCGGCTGGCGCCTGCTCGACTCCGGCCGCCGCATCGAGCGCGCCCACTACCTGATCGGCGTGCTCCGCCATTTCCTCCTCGCCCCCCGCCCGCCGCACGAGGAGCGGCTGGTCATGGAGTCGGTGCTCGCCGCCAACGACAGCCTCGTCACCTATCGCAAGCGCTACCGCACCCACCCGCGGCTCGACCTCGTGCTCGAGCTCCTCCTGCTCGAGCCGAACAACGCCCGCTCGCTGCTCTATCAGGTCAACCGCCTGAGCACCAACGTCAACGGTCTCCCCCGCCAGCCGAACGCCGCCCGGCTCACGCCGGAAAGGAAGCTGCTCGTTGAAATCGACAGCCGCCTGCGCCTCGTCGAGCTCGACCGCCTGTGCGAGACCCGCGACCTCAGCCGCCGCCGGCTCGAGATCTTCCTCGACCACATGACGCGCTCGCTCACGCACCTGTCCGACGTACTAACCCTCACGTACTTCCGCCACGCCGAGCGCACCCGGCTGCTGCGCGGTTGAGGTAAAAAACCACTGAACCCATGGTTTACCGCATCCGACACCGGACCACCTATCTCTACGAAGATCCGGCCAACCTCTGCCACAACCTCGCCCGGCTGCGCCCGCTCGACCTGCCGCGCCAGCGCTGCCTCGACTTCCGCCTGCGCATCATGCCGCGACCGGACCTCGCCTCGTCGCACGAGGACGGCTTCGGCAACCATGTCGACTATTTTGCCATCCAGCATCCGCACGACGAACTCGTCATCGAGGCCGAAAGCCGCGTCGAAATGCGGCCCGAGTCGCAGCTCCTGCTCGACTCCAGCTGCGCCTGGGATCAGGTCCACGCGCTCATCGCCGGCACCGGTGACGCCCAACTCGTCGCCGCCCGCGATTTCACCCTCAGCTCGCCGATGATCCCGCGCGTGCCGGGTCTGGAAAAACTCACCGACCCCGACTTCACGCCCGGCCGTCCGTTGCTTGAGACCATCACCGCCCTCAACGAGAGGATCTTTTCCACCTTCGACTTCAAGCCCGGCTTCACGAATGTCGCCACGCCGATCAGCGAAGTCCTCGAAAAGCGCGCTGGCGTTTGCCAGGACTTCGCCCACCTCATGGTCGCCGCCCTGCGCAGCCTCGGCATCCCCGCGCGCTACGTCTCCGGCTATCTCGAAACCCTGCCGCCTCCGGGAAAACCCAAGCTCATCGGCGCCGACGCCTCGCACGCCTGGGTGTCGGTCTTCATCCCCGGGCAAGGCTGGGCCGAGTTCGACCCCACCAACAACCTCCGCCCCGGCCTTCGCCACATCGTCGTCGCCTACGGCCGCGACTACTCGGATGTCTCCCCGCTCCGCGGCGTCACCATGGGCGGCAGCGACCATCGCCTGAAGGTCGCCGTCGACGTGAATCCCGAGTGAGGTCAGTTTGGACTGCTGCGATTCATCGCAGCTTTCCGCAGGACGATTCATCGCCGGCGATCAATCGCCGCACTCTAAAAACTCCTCGGTCGGCGTGCTGAACTCCACCCCGATCGTCATCGAGGAAAACGCGTTCGCCGGTCCGGAGAACTGCCCGGACAGCGGCATCACCCCGCGAGGGTGGTGGCTGGTCCCGGTCACAATGTGCCGGTGATCGCAGGCCCGCCCCGCCGTCGGATCGAAGCCCCGCCAGCCGAGCCGCGGGAAATACACCTCCGTCCACGCATGGGTCGATCCCCGCGCCGCCCGCGTGGCCGGGCAGTCGAGATAGCCGCTCGCAAACCGCGCCGCGATGCCCAGGTGACGCAGCGCCTCCATCATCAGTGTGGCATAGTCCCGGCACGAGCCCGACTTCAGCGCCAGCGTCGATCCCGGCGTCTGCACCCCCTTGGTTTCCCGCCGCTGATACTGAATCGACTCCTTGATGATCTCCGTCAGCCGGATCACGAAGGCCTCGATGCTGGAAAACTCCGACGGCTTCGGCAGCGTCGCGATCCACTGGTTGAGCGCCGCGGTTTCCTCCTCATACACCGGCGTCAGGTAGCCGAGAATGATGCCGTGCTCGATCGGGTCGTATTCCGGCGGATAGGGACTCGGGCTGCGCTCGTAGGTCGGCGGAGACTCCGGATCGAAAAACCGCCGCACCACCACGTCCGAGACCACCTCGAGTTCCGTCGATTCGCCCTCGATCTTCGCCCACGCCACGGAGTTCCCGAAGATATCGCGCGTCCACGACAGCCCCGCCTCCGGTGAAATCGACAATACATGTTTTTCCACCCGCAAATCATGCCCCTCCCGCGGCCGCATCACCAGCCGATGCGTGCCGAAGCGCACCGGAAAGGCATACTGATACACCGTCCGGTGCTGGATGCGGAGGAGATGGTCAGGTGGATGGCTCATTCATCTGAAAAGTAGAACCGCAGATGAACGAGTATGAACGCAGATGAAGATCGGATCAGGAAGAAATTCCCCATCTGCGACCATCGGCGTTTATCTGCGGTTGGAAAATCTGGACTAAGGCTCGAGCACCACCGCCCGCCCTTTCAACTCGTCGTGGGACAGCGGATCGAAGTCGTCGGAGGTACACGATACCATCATGTTCGTCATCCGCATCGATCCGAAGATGGTGGCCAGGGAGGCATCGGCGGCATCGCGCCCGGTGGCGATCCGGACCAGGCCATTCGGGGCGGACAGGCGGGTGGGATCGAAGATGAACCACTGGTTGCCCACGCAGACCTCGAAGCAGGCGTGGAAATCCGGCAGCTCCATGTCGCAGGCATAGCCCGTGAAGTAGCGGGCAGGGATCGACAGCGCCCGGCACAGCGCGATGCCGAGATGCGCGAAGTCGCGACACACGCCGGCGCGCTCGACCAAGGTCTCGCAAGCTCCCGTGTTCGAGTTGGTGGCACCGGGGACGTACTGGACGTTCTCGTAGATCCAGTCCGAGATGGCGGCCGCCTGTTTCAGCGGGTGACCCAGGTCCCCGAAAAGCTGGTAGGCCAGCCGCCCGAGCCGGTCCGACTGGCAGTAGCGGCTGGGAAAGAGATAGGGCAAGGCCTCGCGATCGAGCTCGCCGACCGCGACCTCGTCGATGTCGCGGATCCGGCGGGCGTCGGGATGGGTATCGACCTTCACCGAGTAGGTGATCAGGAGATCTTCGACCTCGCCTGTTTCCAGGCGGACATAGCGGTTCATGCCGACCTCAAGGGGGAAGATCTCGCAAGAGGCTCCCTTGGTGACGGTGAAGGACTCCTCGGAGAGGGTCTGGTTGGGGGTCGAGAGGGCGTGCATCGAGAGCAGCGCCGTGCTCGGCTGGAGCACCTGGTAGCGGAGCTCGGCTTGGATGTTGAATGGCATCCGTCGAACCTCGCCGAGAACGTTTCGGCGTAAAGGGGCAGTTCGATCGCCGCCGGTCTCTTTTGTCGTTGGCAACAAGAAGGGGCGCTCCTTTCGATGCCGGTTTTATCATCGGCGGTCTTTACCCCACCTTCGCCCGCTCCAGCAGCTCCCGCAGCCGCTCTTCCGTGGTGGCCGAGGATTTCGCCACGAAGCCGCGCGCGTGAGCGAAATGGACGTCGCCCTCATCCTCGATCCTCGTGAAGTCGAAACGGGGGTCATCGTTGTGGCGGGAGAGGCCGTAGCCCTGGCCCCGTCGATCCGGATACACCAACGCCGCCACTTCCTCGTGCAGCCCCTGCTCCATCAGGTAGCGTCCGATCCCCGCCGAGGGCTCCGCGGGCAGCGGTTCGGTGCGGGGAAGGTAAAGCACCTTTTCGCCCGCCACCTGCCACATCACGGCATGCTCGCCGACGAAGCGCAGCCGCTCGCGCAGCGAGTGCAGATACTCGACCAGGTCCGCGCCGATCCAGCGCATCACCTCGTAGAGCGGCTCGCCGGGCTCCAGTTGCTGGCATTTCGCGAAGCGACGCAGCAGCGTGACGTCCACCGGCGAGTTCAGCTTCGCCAAGGTGTCGCGATCCACGCCGAGCCACTTCGCCGTCGAGTTCGGCCCGGTGACGTCGAAGCGCTCCGCCGTTTCCAGCCAGTCGCAGAAACTACGAGCATCGTCGTAGATGCCCAGATCCATCAGCACCAGGCTCAGCGCGCAACAGGGCGGCGCCTCGACCGGGAACTGGTGGTGGTCGAAATTCCGCCTCGCCGGGTCGTGATGCCCGCCCACGTCCACGACCGCCGTCGCCGGATCGGCGAGGTCCTCGTCGGTCGGCTCGCGGCGAACGATGGTCACGCCGTGCAGGCCGGCGAGCACGGCGCAGGCGAGGAACTCGTCCTTATGCGCGCTGCCGGGGTGGGTCAGGATCTGTCGGATGGCCATGGCGGGGCATCGTTGGCACGACGGCCCCGCTGGCAAGCCCCGAACGATTCACTTGAAGGTCAGCTCGAAGCGCGCCTCGCCCTTCGGGTCCTTGGCCGGCAGGTGGATCCAGTTCACGCCCAGGCCGCGATGGAGCCTTTGCTTCTTGCCGGTCCAAAGTTCGAACTTCCCGCCCTCGCCGGCGGTCAGCTCCAAGCGCGCGTCGTAAGGTTCGATCTCGATCCGCGCGGAAACGAAGCCCTCTTCCGAGATTTCCTCGCCGCGCAGCTCGGTCCAGCCATCCCACTTCTCCTTTTTCCCGCCGATGCGGACGAACTCGTAGCGGTCATCGCGGGTCTTGTCCTCCAGCTTCTCTTCGTCCCTCTCGTAGGAATACAAATTCGGGATCTTGATCCGCAGCGCGAAACGCAGGTCCTCGTCGGTGAGCGTGCCCTTGCCCACCAGCCGGCCCCCCAGGCGCACGGTGGAGCCATCGATTTCCATCGTGACCTCGAACTCGGCCCCACCCGTCACGGTCCCGCGGTAGGCGATCTTCTCCGCTTCCTCGGAGGCCTCGGTCAGGGCGGTCCAGCCGTTCATTTCCACCTTCTTGGTGATCGGTCCGCGACCCTCGCGGAGCTGCTCGATGACGGGCGTGATGCGGATCCAGTTCTTGTTGTAGATCGTTTCGTCGCGGTTCTTCATCGGCATCAGGAATGCCTCGCCCTCGCGGTTGACGCCGAATCGGAACTTGCGGTCCTGATAGCCGGCGAACCAGCCGGTCCACGGGTCGTGGTCGAGCTGCGGCAGCATGTCCGCCCGCACCACGGCGGAGGCCAGGACGAGAAAAAGGAGACTCTTGATCATGCGTCGGACCTGCCAGATCCGACGCTTTCTGGCCAGCACGGAAGCGCAACGAACTTGGCGTCCCCAGGCCTCTCTGCCAGCGTGGCCCGAGCCATGACCGCCGAAGAACTCGCCCGCTCCGCTGAAACGGAACCGCAGCCGCCCGCCGATGCGGGCCCCGCGTTGCAAGCGCTATGGCTGGCCAAGGCCGGGCGCTGGGACGAAGCCCACGACCTGTGCCAGGAAATCGACGGCCCGGCCGGGGCCTGGATCCACGCCTGGCTGCACCGCGAGGAGGGCGATGACGCCAACGCCGGCTATTGGTACGCGCGCGCCGGCAAACCGGCTCCCGCTGCCGGGGTTTCACTGGGCGACGAGTGGTTCCGGATCGCCCGCGAGCTGGCGGGCTGACGGCATCAATCGAAAAACCCGCGCCCCTTCTCCAGTTCGCGGCGGTTGCGCTTGGTCGGACGGCCCTGATCGCCCTCCTTCCGCATCGAGCGGGACTCCCGCCAGATCCGGCGGCTTTCCTCCACGTCCGGCGGCGTCAATTCCTCGCAAGCCTCCCGCGCCAGCGGGGCAGCGACGCGGCGGTCAATCAGCGACCGCACTTTCACCACGCGGGTTCCGGGGCCTTCGGAAAACGGCAACTCGATCACCTCGCCGCCGCGCAGGACGCTCGACGCTTTCAGCTCTCTTCCCTCGCATTTCACCCGACCGGTTTGGCAGGCCCTGGCGGCCATTCCGCGGGTTTTGAACAGCCGGACGGCCCACATCCACTTGTCGAGGCGCACACTTTCCACAGCCCAACCTTCCCCGAAACCCGCTGGCACTCAAGCACCTCCTTCTTTCGCCGCGACCCACTGATAGGAAGCCTTTCTTTAATGTCCCTGAGAACGCTTGCCGCGGGTCGTGGATTTCCCTTACATCCGCCTCCTGCCGCCATCCCGAACAGACTGTCGGCAATTCAAACCCTGAACCCACGCAACCCATGGAGACCCTCGATTGGATCGTCATCGCCGGCTATTTCGGCCTCATCGGATACATCGCCTGGTGGTACGGCCGCCAGCAGAAGGACACCGCCGACTACTTCCTCGCCGGACGCAATGCCGGCTGGATCACGATCGGCGCCTCGATTTTCACCTCGAACATCGGCTCCGAGCACATCGTGGGCCTCGCCGGCCAAGGCGCAGCCACCGGCATGGCCATGGCGCACTGGGAACTCCATGCGTGGGTGCTCATCATGCTCGCCGGCCTGTTCGTCCCGTTCTATTACAAGTCCGGCGTCGAAACGATCCCGCAGTTCCTTGAGAAGCGCTTCAACGCCCGCGCCCGCTGGGTGCTCTCGGTGGTCTCGCTGGTCGCTTATATTTTCACCAAGGTGTCGGTGACCGTTTACGCCGGCGCGATCGTCTTCAAGGCGCTCCTGCCCGAGGTCAATCTCACCATCGGAGGTCTCTACCTCAATGCCTTCTGGATCGGTGCCTTCACCACCGTGGTGATCACCGGTCTCTACACCGTCTTCGGCGGCATGCGCGCGATCATGGCCACCTCCACCCCGCAGGCGCTGGTCATCCTGTTCGGTTCGGCGGTGATCACCTCGATCGGCCTTGCGCGGCTCGGAGGCGGCGACGGCATCGGTGCCGGCTGGGGGGAAATGGTTTCCTCCGCCAAGGCCAACGCCGACCAGTTCGCCCTGTGGCGGCCGCTCTCCGACCCGGATTTCCCGTGGCTCGGCGTGCTGATCGCCTCCCCGATCATCGGCATCTGGTACTGGTGCACCGATCAGTACATCGTCCAGCGCACACTGACCGCCAAAGACCTCGCCACCGCCCGGCGCGGTGCTCTCTTCGGCGGCCTGCTCAAGGTCTGGCCGGTGCTGATTTTCCTGATCCCCGGCATGATCGGCTGGACGCTCGACAAGAACTTCAACCGTGGCGCCGCCGACCCGATGCTGGCCCAGACTTTCAGCCGCGACATCTCCAAGGAGGACGAATCGAAGGCCGAGCTGGAACTCAACTCCCGCCTGCGCGAGCTCAACGACGTGACCAACGCCGACGGCCAGAAGGGCTTCTTCATCCAGCGCGAGCTGAAGGACACCAAGATCGACGGCGAGACGGTGAAAGCCTTCCAGATTCAGGGCGACCAGGTCTTCCCGACCCTCGTCACCTCACTGCTGCCCACCGGCATCCGCGGCCTGATCGTCGCCTGCCTGCTCGCCGCGCTGATGAGCTCGCTGGCCTCGCTGTTCAACTCGTCCGCCGCCCTGTTCACGGTCGACATCTATGAGAAAATCCGGCCCGGCAACTCGCAGAAGCACCTCCTCACGGTCGGCCGCATCGCCACCGTGGTGGTCGTGGGCGTGGGCATGATCTGGATCCCGGTCATGGCGAAGGTTTCCGACGGCGGCCTTTACCAATATCTCCAGAGCGTGCAGGGCTATCTGGCCCCGCCGATCACCGCGGTGTTCCTGCTCGGCCTGTTTTGGAAACGAATGAACGCGCAGGGTGCCGTCGCGGCCCTCGTCACGGGTTTCGTGCTCGGCATGATCAAGCTGTCGCTCCAGTCGTTCTTCGGTTCCGCCGAAGGGAAAATGAGCGATCCCGCCTTCCTGGCCGCCATCGGGGACTTCAACTTCCTTTACGCCACCGGCGTGCTGATGGTCATCAGCATCGTGGTCATGATCGTGGTTTCGCTCGTCACCGCGCCGCCGACCGAGGACCAGACCCGCGGCCTGACCTACGGCTCGATCCACCACCTGGCGGAGGACGAAATCGAAGGCAGCTGGGATACCGGCAACAAGGTGTTGGCCGTCCTGATCCTGCTCCTCGTGCTCGGCATGTATACCTATTTCAGCTTCTGGCTCAAATAGACCTCCAATTCATGGGCTTCCCGGAGCCGGCCCTCCCGCGGGCCGGCTCTTTTCGTTTTGCACTCCGGCATCGGCGGGTAGCTTGCGGGTCATGAAAACCCTGACCGCCCTGATGTTCGCCAGCTCCTTCGCCGCCGCCAGCCCGACCCTGCAACCCGTCACCAAGGCGGTTGATGAGGCCATCGACGCCTGGCAGGTCGCCGGCGCGGTCACGCTGGTCTCGGAAGATGGCGAGATCCGCCACCTCGGCGCCCAGGGCTATGCCGACGTGGAAAGCAAGAAGCCAATGCCCGAGGACGCCTTGTTCTGGATCGCCTCCATGACCAAGCCCGTCACCGCGGCCGCGGTCATGCATCAGGTCGAGGCGGGAAAGATCGACCTCGAGGCTCCCGTGTCCGACTACCTGCCTGCCTTCAAGGACCTCAAGGGGCCCGAGGGGAAGCCGGCCACCGTGACGCTGAAGCAATGCCTCACCCACACCAGCGGTCTCGCCGACCTGGAGCCCGGAGAGGGCGCGGAGCCGACCACCTTGGAAGAGGTGATTCCCCTGATCGTTGCCAAGCCCCTCAACTTCGAGCCGGGCTCCCAATGGCAATACTGCCAGACCGGCATCAACACCGCCGCCCGGGTGGTCGAGGTGGTTTCGGGCCAAGCCTTTCCCGACTACCTGCAGCAGCACTTCTTCAAGCCGCTCGGCATGGACGACACTTCGTTTTACCCGACCGAGGACCAGTCCAAGCGGCTCGCCACTTCCTATGCCAAACAGGAAAACGGTGACCTCGAACCCGCAGTGCTGCGCTTCCTCTATGGCAAGCCGGTGACCTCGAAGAACCGCTATCCCCTCGCCAATGGCGGGCTTTTCTCCACCGCCCGCGACTACCACCGCTTCTGCCGGATGCTTCTCGGAAAAGGCGAACTCGAGGGCGAGCGCTACCTGAAACCGGAAAGCGTCGAGATGATGTCATCGATCCAAACGGGTGACCTCGAGACCGGCTTCACGCCGGGCAACGGGTGGGGCATCGGCTGCTGTGTGGTCAAGGAACCCCAGGGCGTGACCGCCGCGCTGTCGCCGGGCTCTTTCGGTCACGGCGGGGCCTACGGCACCCAGGCTTGGATCGATCCGGTGAAAAAACGCGTCTATCTCCTCATGGTCCAGCGCGCCAACTTCCCGAATTCCGACGGCTCGAACCTGCGTGAAGCCTTTCAGGACGCCGCGGCGGAAGCCCTCGCCCACGGTTCGGAATCATCACGTGATGGCGATTGACATGACTTCCTCATGGTATGGGATCGCAGGAACTTCGCTCCCATCCGCATGTCTTCTTCCCGGCCTCGCGCCCTGATCTTCCTCTCCGCGCTGGGGGCCTTCACCTCCGCCTGCCTGCCGGCGGAGGCCATCCTCGACACCAACTCCAATGGCCTGAGCGACCTCTGGGAACGTCGCTTCAATCATGGACTCCTGTTCGACGCCTCCTTTTACAAGGGGGATGACGACGATGGGGACGGCTGGACCAACCGCCAGGAGGCGGAGGCCGGCACCGATCCGCGCAGCGCGCGCCCTCCCTTCGGCATGATCCGCCCGGAGGTCGAGATCACCCCAGCCGGCCAAGCCCTGCTCACCTGGCCGCAGGTGTTAGGGAAACACTATGAGGTCGAGAAGTCCACGACGCTGCTCGCCGGCAGCTGGAGCCTCTGCAGCGAACCGATCACTCCCTCGGGCGGCAGCTGCACAAGCGAGATCCACCCGGGCGACGACCCTGCGGATCCCCTGTTTCTTCGGATCACCGTGAGCGATAGGCATTCGGACGCTGACCAGCTGACCGACACCGAGGAGCTCACGCTCGGTACCGATCCCTACTCGGCGGACACCGACGGTGACGGCCTGATGGACCACGAAGACCCCCTGCCTTTCAACAACCCCATCCTCACCGATCCCGATGGGCAGAACCTCGATGCCAGCCTGGCCAATGGACTGATCGGGCGCTGGGACTGCGAGTCGATCGGGACCTTTGGCACGAGTCGCGGCGTGGCCGACATCGCTCCGGACGGTGTCGCGCATCACGCCCTGTCCGCGGCGGACTCGCTGAACCTCGACAACTCCGGCATCATCTCCAAGGGCGTCCGTTTCAATAACTGGGATGACTCCCTGTCCGCCCCGGGCACCCTGTTTGCCGGCCGGCCGGCTTTCAGTTTCTCGATGTGGTTCAAATGCCAGGCCGACACCATCCAAAGCCGCGGCGGCGTGGTGCTGTTCTCGCTGAATACCCAGCTGACCGGTTACCCGCCGCTGATGTTGTTCATTTCCCGGGCACCGACCGCCTTCGCCTCGCAGAACGTTCAAATCGTCGGCTATGCGGGGGCATCGCTCGTGCCGATCGGCACCGGAGCCCTGGCCACCGGCGTCCGCCTCGACGACGGCCACTACCACCACGTTTCCTTCGTCAAATCCGGCACCAGCGGCAGCGCCTACATCGATGGCTCGCTGCTGGCCTCCGGCGTCGTCCCTTCCACCTACACCTCCACTTCGACCGGCTACTTCAGCTTCGGCAAGGCGATCCCGGTGGCGAACGACACCGGCACCATGTTCCTCGGCACCATGGACCGCCTTCGTTTCTACTCCCGCGCCCTCACCGTGGCGGAGATCGGCAAGCTCTACCATCACGACAGCGACGGGGATGGAGACACCGACCTCGAGGAAATCGAGAGCGGCACCGATCCCGCCGTGTGGGGCCGGTGATCAGGCCGTGCGCCGCGCCAGCTGGCCGCAGCCGGCATCGACGTCGATCCCGCGCCGCTGCCGCACCGTGGCCGGCAGCCCGGCGTGCCGGAGGATCTGTTGGAAAGCCATCACCCTCCCCCAGTCCGCCTCGCGGCCCTCGTAGCCCTCGGTGGGATTGAGCGGGATCAGGTTCACGTGGGCATCGATGCCGCGCAGCAGCTCCACCAATCGGCGGGCGTAACCTTCGCCATCGTTGACCCCGTCGATCAGCGTCCACGCCACCAGCACGCGACCTTTTTTCGCTGAATACTCGCGCATCGCCGCGGTCAGGTCCGCCAGCGGCCAGCGCCGGTTCACCGGGATCAGGCGGCCTCGTTCGTCATCGTCCACCCCATGCAGGCTCACCGCCAGCGAGTAGGGTGCGGGATGGTCGGCCAGCCGCAGGATGCCCGGGATGTGGCCGACCGTGCTGATCGAGACCTTGGAAGGCGCGATGCCGAGGCCGTGGCTATCGGTCGCCACCGCCAGCGCCTGCATGGTGGCATCGAAATTGTGCAGCGGCTCGCCCATGCCCATCATCACCAGGTTGCGCAGCCGTTCGCCGTGGCGCTCGGCCGTCAGCCGCGCCACCTCGCGGGCCTGGGCGACGATCTCGCCGGCATCGAGGTGGCGGGAAAAACCCATCTGCCCCGTGGCGCAGAACACGCAGCCCATCGCGCAGCCGACCTGGGTGCTCAGGCAGCCGGTGAAGCGGCCGGGAAAGCCCATCAGCACCGATTCGATCCGCGCATCGTCGCGCAGGCCGAACAGGAACTTCGTCGTCCAGCCGTCCTGGCTCACCGTTTCGGTCACCGTCTCCAGTTCGGTTCGCAGCCCCGCCCGGCCTTCCAGCCAGCGCTCGAGCGGAGCGACGAAACGGCCCCGCACGCCGGTTTGCAGCCAGCGGAAAAGCCCCGCGGCATGCGCCGGGTTGACCCCGTCCGTGACCAGCCGCTCGCGCAGCTGGTCGAGTCGCAGGCCATCGAGGGCGGCAGTCGGTTTCAGGGAAATCGGCACGGCGCGCAAGCTGCGCGATCCCCACGGGTCGATCAAGCCACCTTGTGCCCGACATTGACCTCGGCCCGACGCGCGGGGATGCTGCCGGCGATGTTTCCGCGGCTGATGATTTCCGGCGTGCTCGCCGTCCTGCTCCCGTCGTGCGGCCTGATCCGCGCCCCCTTCAAGATCGCCGGCGGCCTGGTCGAAGGCACCGCCAAAGCCACCAAGGCGGCCGTCAATGCCCCGGGCGAAGCGCTCGAAAAACGCAAACAACGCAAGGCGGCGGAAAAAAAGAAGCAGGAGGCGAAGGACAAGGCCGCGGCACGACAGGGCTCCACCTTTGACGCCGCCGATCCGACCGCCATGCCGCCGCCCGAGCCTACCGTCGAAGAACCGCTGCCCGCCCAGGACGAGCTGCCGTTGCCCGAGTGAGGCTCAGCGGTCCGCCACGAAAAGCGTGTGCGAGAACTTCTTGGCCTGCGGATAGGCCTTCGCGCCCACGGATTCGACGCGGCGGAATTCCTTCTCCAGCAGACGGGCAAAGGACTTGTCGCGGTGGGCCGACCAGAACACGACCCGCCCACGCGGCGACAACGCCGACTTGATCCGGCGCAGTCCTCCCCGCCCGTAGAGCCGGTCGTTTCCGCCACTGACCAAGGCATCCACGCCGTTGTCGACATCGAGCAGGATCGCATCGAAGCCGCCGCCCGAGGCCGCCGCGATGCAGTCGGCCACATCGCCCCGATGCAGCTCGACCCGCTTGTCATCCAGGCAGCCTCCATTCACCCCGCCGAGGAACTCGCGATTCCACGCCACGACTTCCGGCAGCAGCTCCGCCACCACGACCTCACCGTTCGAGGGCACCAGCTCGAGCACGCGCTTCAGGGTGAATCCGAAGCCCAGCCCGCCGATCAGGACCCGCCCGGCACCCCGCGCGCAACCCAATTCCGCCAGCGTCGCCTCGGACGCGGTGGCGGTGGTGCTCATCAGCGTCACGCCGTCGACTTTCAGGAAAAACTCGCCGTCGTGCTCTTGGAGCAGCATCGGGAATCCATCGGGCGTGGTGGTGCTGGCGAGAACGGTGGTGGCTTTCATCCGGGCTTCTTTTCCCGCTCGGCCGGGATCGGGGCGGGCGCCTCCTTGCGCACCGCGTCCACGTCCGGAAGCGTCAACCGAGGGTTCTCCTGACCGGGATAGATGTCGAGGTTCTCGTTGAGTTCGTCCTCGGTCACCGGTGAGGATTTCACGCCCCCCTCCGGCACCTCCATGCCGGCGGTCCAGACGATCGCATTCAGCACCAGCGTGCGGAAGTCATCGATCGCCCAGTTCTTGTGGTAGTGCCCGCCCACGAAGCCGACGCCGCGGCCGCCATCGTCGCGCTGCACGCCCCACATCAGCGTCTGCTCCTTGCCCATGCCCTCGGCCCCGCGCCAGTTCCACATGTTGATGTAGTGGCGGATGCGCTCGCGGGTCGGCACCGCGGTGACCAGATCGAGCACCGCCCCGCGGTCCTCCTGGAAACGCATGTTGTAGTAGAATTCGTCGAAGCCCTCGAAGCTCTCCGACAGCCCGCGGGCGATCGGGTGGTCCGGCTTCACCTTCAGCTCGGCCACCCAGTGCGGGTTCACGGAAAAGTCGTCTTCCATGGTCGCGCCGACCCAGTGCCGCTGCCACGCGTCGGCGTTCTCTTTGCTCGGGTGCACCGCGTAGTGCATGAACATGAGGCCCTTGCCCTGCTTCGCGAGGCCGTCGATGAATTCCCACTCGCCGGCGATGCCGGATGACGCATCGCAGTAGATGAGGATCGCGTCCGCCTTTTCCAGCACGCCGCGCTGCTTCGCCGGCCAGTCGGAGCCGACGACCGTCGCGTGAAGGTCAAGCCCGCTTTCCTCATTGAGCGCCTTCTGCAGCAGCAGGCAGCCCGCGCGGAACTCGTGCTCGCCCGAGCCATGGCTGCGGTCGCCCGCGATGAAAACGATCTCTTTTTCCGCCGCGAACGCCCCTCCCGCCAGTCCACCTGCCAACAATGCGCTTATGATCATTCGGTTCATCGCCCCAGAATACGGTGGGGCGGGAGATTCCTTGCGCGCACCGAAGGGAAACCTCCGGCGGTCTTTCCTGCTAGCGTTCGAAGAAATGAGGGTGAATATTCGACCGTCAATCGTCATCCAAAACCGCGCGAACCATGAAAAACCACATCCTCAAAATCGCCGCCATCGCCCTGCTGCCGCTGATGGCCGTATCCTGCATGACCACCTACGATGCCGCCGGCCGGCCGGTGCAGAGCGTCGATCCCGGAGCCGCCGCCGCCATCGCCGTGGGCGCAGCCGCGCTGGGCGTCGCCGCCGGGCGCCAGTATCGCGGCCATGACGTCTACTACTACCGCGGCCGTCCCGCCTACTACTACGGCGGCCGCCGCTACTGGGTGCCCCGCGGCCACCGCTGGTGATCAGGCCAGCCCGCAGAGCACTTGCGCACCGGCCCGGAGCTTGTCGTCCGGGACGGTGTAGCAGATGCGGAAATGCGTGTCCTTTTCGCTGAACACCCCGCCCGGGATGATCAGCACGTTGTTGGCGATCGCTTTTTCCACGAAGCTCGTGCCCGTGAAGCCCTCGGGCGCCTTCGCCCACAGGTAGAAGGCGCCGTCCGGCGGGCCGAGCTCGAAGTGCCCGCCCAGCAGCCCGACCATCAGGTCGCGCTTCGCCCGATACTGGTCGATGTAGGGCTCCAGAACCACCTCCGGCGCGGCCAGCGCCGCCCACTGCGTCACCGACGGCGCGCAGACGAAGCTGTACTGCTGGACCTTGGTCATCGCCCCGATCACGTCCGCCGGACCGCAGGCATAACCGAGCCGCCAGCCGGTCATGCCGTAGGCCTTCGAGTGTCCGGCCAAAACCAGCGTGTCCTCGTAGATTTCGGCCATCGACACCATCGCGGTATAGGCGAAGTGGCGGTAGATCTCGTCGCTGATCACCAGCACGCCGTGCCTGCGACAGACCTCCGCCACGCCCTCCAGTTCGCTGCGCGAAAGGATGCGCCCGGTCGGGTTCGCCGGAGAATTGAGGAGCAGCAGCTTCGTTTTCGGCGTGATCAGTTTTTCCAGGCGCTCCGGATCAATTCCGAAGGCCGCATCGTAGGTATCGAGATACACCGGTACGCCGCCGAACAGCCGCACGAGGTGCTTGTACATCACGAAATACGGGTCCGGCACGATGACCTCGTCGCCTTCGTTGATGAGTGCCAGCAGCGCCAGGAAAAGCCCGCCGCTCACTCCCGAGGTCACCAGCGTTTCCGCCTCCGACCACTCGCGGCCGGTGAAGCTCTTCTCATCGGCCCGCAGCATCTCCCGCAGCTCGCCGAGCCCCTGGGTCGGCGTGTAGGCGTTGCGACCAGCATCGATCGCCGCGTGCGCCGCCTGCTTGATTTCCGGCGGCACATCGAAGTCCGGCTGACCGATCGAGAGATTGATCGGATCCTTCATCGAGCGCGCCAGGTCGAAGACCTTGCGGATCCCGGAGGCATCGATGACCGAAGTGCGGTGGGCGAGTCGTGACATGCCCGCTTCTCTGCCAGCCTCCGCCCGGGGAAACAAGACGGCTTCCCGGAATTCCGTCGCAGGATGAACCCGATGAAAAGGATGAAAAGGATAAGGAAAATGGATTCAAAACCCTGATTCCCATCCCATTCATCCTCCCCCATCTCATCCATCCTGCTCCCAAATCCCCAAGACCCCGCCTGTTCTCCAGAGTTTCCCTTCCCCAAACCCGCTCCGCCCGCTAGACCCCGGCCCCCAATGCAGCGACCGCAACCCGGACAACGGTGGGTTTCCACCTCCGAACCCGCCCTCGGCCTCGGCATCGTCCTTTCCGCCGGCGACGGCAGGGTGGAGCTGCATTTCCCCGCCGCCGAGGAAACCCGACTCTACGCGCTCGACTCCGCGCCCGTCGTCCGCGTCCGATTCAAGGAGGGCGACACCGTGGCCGACCACCACAGCCGCGAGTTCCGCATCACCGGCATCCGTGAGGAAAACGGCCGCCTGACCTATCTCGACGGCGCCACCGAGGTGCCTGAGGCCGCGCTGCTCGACACGCTCAGCTTCACCGCGCCGGAGGAACGCCTGCTCGCCGGGATGTGCGACGAACCCGGCGACTTCGACCTGCGCCGCCGCGTGCTCGACATGGCCACGCAGCTCCGCCGCTCGCCCGCCCGCGGCTTTCTCGGCGCGCGCATCGACCTCATCCCGCACCAGTTCGCGATCGTCGCCGAGGCCTGCCGCCGGCCCCACCCGCGCTTGCTGCTGGCCGACGAAGTCGGCCTCGGCAAGACCATCGAGGCCTGCCTGATCCTCCACCACCTGCACCTCACCGGCCGCGCCGACCGCGTGCTGATCCTCGTCCCCGAGCCGCTCGTCCACCAGTGGTTCGTCGAGCTGCTGCGCCGCTTCAACCTGCTCTTCGCGCTCTTCGACGAGGCCCGCTGCGAGGCCATCCGCGCCCACGATCCGGAGGCCAATCCTTTCACCGACTCGCAGCTCATCCTCGCGCCGGTCGGCCTGCTGGCGGAAAATGACGAGCTCACCCGGCTGGCCGCCGCGTCCGGCTTCGACCTGCTGGTGGTCGATGAAGCCCACCACTTCGAGTGGTCGCCCGAGGCGAAATCGCCGGCCTACACCGCGGTCGAGTCGCTGGCCGCGGAAACGCCATCGCTGCTCCTGCTCACCGCCACCCCGCAGCAGCTCGGGCCGGAGGGTCACTTCGCCCGCCTGCGCCTGCTCGATCCCGCCCGCTACGGCGACCTCCGTACTTTCCTCGACGAGGCGGAAGGCTACGGCGAGCTGGTCGAGTGCATCGAGTCGCTGCCCGAAGGCTCCGACGAGGCGCGCGACCTGATCGACCGCTTCGGCACCGGCCGTGTGCTCTTCCGCAACACCCGCCGCCGGCTCGAGGGATTTCCCCGCCGCCTGCCGCACCTGCACCCGCTGCCCACCGATCAGTCGCCCTACGCCTGGCTCGCCGACCTGCTGCGGCTGCTGCCCGACGAGGAAAAGGTCCTGCTCATCACCGGCAGCCCGGAGGCCGCCGAAAAGATCCGTGAGAAGCTGCTGGAGGAAATCCACGTCGAGGTCGCCGTCTTCACCGAGGACCTCACGCTCATCCAGCGCGACCGCAACGCCGCCTGGTTCGCCGACCCCGAGGGCGCGCGGATCCTGATCTGCTCGGAGATCGGCAGCGAGGGCCGCAACTTCCAGTTCGCCCACCACCTCGTCCTCTTCGGTCTGCCACGCGATCCCGAACTGCTCGAGCAACGGATCGGCCGACTCGACCGCATCGGCCAGGCCGAGGACATCCACATCCACGTCCCCTACGGGGAAAATAGTAGCTCGGAGCGCCACGCCCGCTGGCTCCACGAGGGGCTCGACGCCTTTTCCCACCCGCTCCGCGGCGCCTCCACGCTCGCCGCCGAGTTCCTGCCCGAGCTTGAAAGCGGGGCGGAGCTCGACGACCTGATCGCCCGCAGCGCCGCCCGCGCCGCGGAGATCGCCGACCAGCTCGACCACGGCCACGACCGGCTCCTCGAACTCGCCGCGCCGCCCGCGTCCGACGCGGAAGCACTGATCAGGCAGGTCGGCGAACACGACGAGGACGCGCGTTTCGAGCGCTTCGTCATCCGGCTCTTCGACCGCCTCGGCCTCGACGTCTCCGACCTCTTCATCCGCGCCTACCATTTCGCCCGCGGCCAGCGCCTCAGCGAAGCCTTCGCCGACCTGCCGGAGGAGGGCCTCTCCGCCACCTTCGACCGCGAGACCGCGCTTGCCCGCGAGGACCTCGCGCTGCTCACCGCCGACCATCCGCTGGTCCGCGGCGCGGTCGACCACTTCCTCACCTCCGAGTCCGGCAACGCCACCTTCGCCCGCTGGGAAGGCGGCCGAGGAAAAGGAATTCTGCTGGAAGCCTGCTACGTTCTCGAGGTGCCCGCGCCGGCGCGACTCCACCTCGACCGCTTCCTGCCGCCGACCGCGATCCGTGTGATGACGAACCACCAGGGCGCCGACCTCTCGGACAAGTCCGCGCCCGCGCCCTTGTCCGGCGGCAACGCGCGCAAGCTCGTCCAGCAGCCCGCCTTCCGCGACAGCGTCTTCCCGATGCTGCTCGGAAAGACCCGGACCTACGCCGAGTCCCGTAGTTCCGAGCCGGCGGAAAAGGCCCGCGACACCGCCGCGGCCGAGTTTTCCCGGGAAATCGAGCGCCTGCGCGATCTCGCCAACCGCAATCCGCAAGTCGGCGAGGACGACATCGCCCAGCTCGAAAAGCTCCGCGACGAAACGCTGGCCCACCTCGATCACCCGCGGCTGCGCCTCGACAGCCTGCGGCTCATCTGGTGCAGCTGATCAGGCCATCGCCGGCTCGTCCTTGGGCTCCGGCACCGGCGTTTTTGAAGTACGGACCCTGTAGTGCTCCGGCGGCTGGGTGTCCCACACGAGGTGCTTGGTCGACCAATTCACCAGCCCGCGGCCATAGCGGCTGCGGGTCGTCACGCCGGAGACCATCCGCGTGATGTTGGCGGTGAGGTGTTTCTCCATCAACGAGGGCAGCTGCCACTTGCCGTAGGCCTCGCGCAGCTTGGTGCCGGCTTCGTACATCGAGAACATGCGGCCATCGTAGAAATACTCGATGATCTCGCCCCACGAGGTGTGCCAGTCGAGCATCTCCGCCTTCACCTTCTCCAGCTTCGGCGCGAGTTTCTCCGGCTGGTCGAGCACCTTCGGCCCGCCGGCGAAGACTTTCTCATCGAGCAGCTCCGCCATGTGCATGGCCATGAAAAGCCCGGGGGAAAGCATCGGGTCGACGAAGCCGAAGGCATCGCCCGCCGCGATCCAGCCGGGGCCGTGCGAGCGCTCGGAGATCAGCTGGTAGTTGGTGTAGGTCTTCACCTCGGTCACCCGCTTGCGGCCCTTGCCGGGGCCGGCGAGGATGGGCTGCGAGTCGATCAGCGACTCCAGCCGCTCCTCGGCGGTGTCGCCGTGCTGCTTGGCGATGTCCTTGTCGATGACGATGCCCACCGACAGCCGGCCGGGGAGCGGGATCCGCCAGCTCCAGCCGTGTTCGAGGATGGAAATGACCACCTGCCCTTCGGTCATGGCGGTGGAGTCGAAGTCCTCGTAGTGGGCGAAGTAGGCCACGTCGTTGCGGTCGCCCTTCTTCGCACTCAGACCGAGCGCCTTGGCGACGGCGCGGGTGCGGCCGGTGGCGTCGACCAGCAGCTTCGGGTGCTTGCCGTTCAGCTCGGGCACGACCGACATGGTATCCGGGGAAAGCTGGATCTCGCGACCATCGCTTCCCTTTTCCACGGAAGCGCGGTGCTTCACGAAGGTGACGCCCAGCTCCCCGGCGCGGTCGCGCAGCAGGTTGTCGAACTCGGGCCGCGGGATGTTGTAGGAGTAGTTCGGCGTCTTGCCGAGAACGCCGTGGGGGAAAAGGAAGTCGAGCCGCTGGCCGTCGCGGTGGACGAAGGCGACGCCGGGCTTGAACTGCGAGAACTTCGCGACGCGGTCCTCGATCTCCAGGCGGCGCATGAGGTCCACGACCGTGGGCAACAGCGACTCGCCCACCAGCAGCTCGGGGCGACGTTCGTCATCGAAGCAGATGACCTTGAATCCGCGCTTCGCCAACAGGGCACCCAGCGTGCTGCCGGCCGGTCCCGCCCCCAGAATCCCCACGTCGAACGCGTCACTCATGCCGCGTTTCTTATCGCCAATCGCCCGGCGCTCAACCCGGAATTTTCATTCCCCGTGGACACCCCGCCTTCCCCGGCCAATGCTCCGGGCGCACCGCGAAATCATGCTTCGATTTTCCCTCTTCGGCATCCCCGTCACGATCCAGCCCTGGTTCTGGGTCACCATCGCCCTGCTGGGCGGCGCCCTGCACAGCGCCACCCCTGATGCCCTGCTTGAGACCCTGATCTTCATGGTGGTGGCGGCGATTTCGATCCTGGTCCACGAATTCGGCCACGCGCTGACCGGGCGGCGGCTCGGTGGCGGGTATCCCGAGGTGGTGCTGTGGGCCTTCGGGGGGCTCGCCTACAATCACGGCGGACGTTTCACCCGCTGGCAGAGGTTTTGGATGATCCTCATGGGACCGGGCGCCGGCTTCCTTTTCCTCGGCCTTGTGGCGATCGCGCTCATCCTGGTGTTCGGCTTCCAGGGCGGCTGCAACATCCTCACCGTCGGGGCCATCGGGAAGGTGGTGTTTCCCGTTTCCGAAGAGGTCCTCGCCTTTCTCCAGCCCCATCATCGTCCCTGGTGGGTGGTCAGCTCGGTGATCTGGATCAACCTGTGGTGGGGGTTGATCAACCTGTTGCCGGTGCTTCCGCTCGATGGTGGCCGAATCGCCGAGTTGTGGATGCGCACTCCCCGCCAAGCCTACTTGCTTTCCGCCACCTGCGCCGGCGGAGTGGCGTTGCTGTTTCTCGGCAGGGGCGACCTGTATGCGACCCTCCTCTTCGGCTTCCTCGCCTTCCAGAGCTTCAAGCACTTTCAGGAGCTGCGGTGATCCTCAGACGAACATTCGGATCGCCGCCACGGCGGCAAAGGCCAGGATCATCCACTCGAAGACGCGCTGCGGCACGCGGTGGAGCAGGGATTTCCCGATGAAAACGCCGGCCACGATCGCCGGGGCGAGCATCAGGCCGGTGGTGACTGTCTGCGAGTTGATCGTGCCGAGGCTGCGGTTGAGCGGGATCTTGATGAAGTTCACCAGCGGGAAAAACCGGGCGCCGATGCCGATCAGCTCCATCTTCGGGATCCGGCGGGAAAGCAGGTAGAGCTGAAAGATCGGACCGGCGGCGTTGGCTAACATGGTGGTGGTGCCCGCCGCCACGCCAGCCCCGGTGCCAAACGCCCGGTGGCCGGCGATTTTTTCCAGCAGTCCGGGTTTCGCAAATCTGAGCCCCTGCAGGGCCAGCATCAGCAGGATCAACCCGCCGATGAGGCGCCGGGCGGTGGTTTCCTCCAGATGCCCCAGCAGCCACCAGCCCGCCGCGAGGCCCACGAAGGTGGCGGGCAGCAGCTTCCAGACATCGGCCCAGTTGCCATGCTTGCGGTAGGCGGGAAAAACGCAGAGGTCGGCGATCAGCAGCAGTGGCAGGCCGAAGCCGGCCTGGGCCTTGGCCCCGAACATCTGGGTGAAGATCGCCACGGCGATCATCGAGGTGCCACTGAAGCCGGACTTCGCGACCCCGATACAAAAGGCCGCGACCGCCGCCAGCAGCCAGTTTTCCCATCCGGAAATCACGGGCCGGTGTTACGTCCGTTGAATCCTCTCCCGCAAGCCCGCCGGGCCGCGCAATCCATCGATCCGATGAGACTTGAAGTTTTTATACGCGTATATACATTCACCTCATGAGCCAAAAGACGATGGTTTTCAAAAGCGGCAATTCCCTTGCCGTGCGGCTGCCAAAGGACTTCCGGCTGCCGGTCGGCGAGGTGGAGATCGAGCGTCTGGGTTCGGATATCATCCTCCGCTGCCCGCGTGCCGGATGGCCGGAGGATTTCCGCGAGCGCTTCACGCCTGACACCGACCTCAGGGATTGGGAAACCCCGGCACGGGAAACGGAATCGGACGATCTCACCTGGTGAAGCTGCTCGACACCTCCACGGTGATTTCCGTTCTGCGCGGACATCGGATGAGCCTCGACCGGCTTCTTGCTCACCAAGTGTCCGAGCTCCGGATCTGCCAACACATTCATTACGAGCTCCTTGTCGGGCTCGAAAAATCGGCGCTCGCCGACGCTCCGGAACTCTTCGCGAAGAAGCAGCGCCGGCTCGACGATTTGCTCGCCTATCTCGACGTCATTCCTTTCACCGCCGAGGCTGCCCACGAAGCCGCCCGTGTCCGTGCCCTGCTCGAAAGCAAGGGAATGAAGATCGGCCCCATCGATACTCTCATCGCCGGAACCGCACGCTGCCATGGATTCACTTTGGTAAGCGAAAACCTCTCCGAGTTCTCAAGAGTGGATGGGCTGGTCGTGGAGAATTGGTCGATGCCACCTGACATTTGAAAATCTTGTCGGACATCCGGCTGCCCGGTGAATTTTGCAGTTTGAAAGCCGCCCGTTCCGGCCTACCCCTCGCGCGACATGAAGATCGTCGTCGCATACTCGGGAGGGCTCGACACCTCCGTCCTCCTCCTCTGGCTCAAGGAAAAATACAACGCCGAAATCATCGCCTACTGCTCCGACTGCGGCCAGGGCGACGAGCTCGACGGCCTCGAGGAAAAAGCCCTCAAAACGGGCGCCTCGAAGTGCTACATCGACGACCAGAAGGAGGAATTCGCGCGCGACTTCATTTTCCCGATGTTCCAGGCCAACGCGCTCTACGAAGGCCGCTATTTCCTCGGCACCTCGATCGCCCGTCCGTGCATCACCAAGGGCATGATCGACGTCGCCCTCAAGGAAGGCGCTGATGCGATCGCCCACGGTGCCACCGGCAAGGGCAACGACCAGGTCCGCTTCGAGCTCTCCGCCGCCGCGCTCGCCCCGGACATCAAGGTCATCGCCCCGTGGCGCGACGCCGAGTTCCGCAAGCAGTTCCCCGGCCGGGCCGAAATGATCGCCTACGCCGAGGCCAACAACATTCCGGTCAAGGCTTCGATGAAGAAGCCCTACTCGATGGACCGCAACCTTCTGCACATCTCCTTCGAGGCCGGTGCCCTTGAGGACGTCTGGCACGACGCCACCGGCGAGGCCGACAAGGACATGTACGTGCTCTCCGTTTCCCCGGAGGATGCCCCGGACGCCCCGCAGTATCTCCAATGCCTCTTTGAAAAGGGCAACATCATCGGCCTGCAGACCGAGGGCCTCACCGAACTCATCGCCGGGCTGGGTGACTTCGAAACGCAGGGCGAAAAGGACGGCTACACGCTGCTCAGCCCCTACGGCGTCATGCGCGTGCTCAATGCCCTCGGCGGAAAACACGGCATCGGCCGCATCGACGTCGTCGAGAACCGCTTCGTCGGCATGAAGTCCCGCGGCATTTATGAGACTCCCGGCGGTGCCATCCTCATGGCCGCCCACCGCGACCTCGAAACGCTGGTGATGGACCGCGAACTCCAGCTTACCCGCGACACGCTCGTCCCGAAGTACGCCCAGCTCGTTTACAACGGCTTCTGGTTCGCGCCCGAGCGCGAGGCGATCCAGGCGCTCGTCACCGAAAGCCAAAAAACCGTAAGCGGCGAGGTCCGCGTGAAACTCTACAAGGGGAACGTCATGCAGGCCGGACGCCGCAGCCCGCACAGCATGTATTCCGAAGCCGTCGCCACCATGGAAGGCGGCCAAGAGGAGGCCTACAATCAGGACGACGCCACCGGCTTCATCGCCCTCAACGCCCTGCGCCTCAAGGCCAACGCCCGCCAGAGCAAATAACGAGAGCGAGTTTTAACTCGCTTCCCCGATCCCCTCCCAAACCCCGCGCGCCCAACCGGCCGCGGGGTTTTTCCCATCGATTGAGATCTCGATTCCCCTGTTTCGCCCGGCTATGCTCGCGTCATGGAAAAAGTCGTCGTCATCCATCGCTCCCACTGGGAGGCCGAAGAGGCGGACAATGCCTACTACCGATCCCTCACTCCCGAGCAGCGCCTCGACATTCTCCTCGAACTGACCCGTCCGGATGAAGCTCAGCCCCGACTTGAAAGAGTTTATCGAATTGTTGAACTCTCACAAAGTTGAGTTCCTCATCGTCGGTGCGCATGCCCTCGCCTTCCACGGCCTCCCCCGCTACACCCGGGACGTCGATTTCTTCATCGCATCGACTCCTGAAAATGCCGCGGCACTGGCAAATGTGATCGACGCTTTTGGATTCGCTTCGACCAGACTGAAAGCGGCCGACTTCCTCGTTCCCGATTCGGTCATCCAGTTGGGAGTCGAGCCCCATCGGATCGATCTCCTCACTGGCCTCAGCGGCATCGATTGGTCCGAGGCGTGGGAAACCAAGCAATCCGGAACGATTGGCGGTCTGCCGGTCTTCTTTTTGTCTCGCGAGAACTATATCAAGAACAAGCTCGCCTCCGGCCGCCCGCAAGACCTCGCTGACGTCGCGCGCCTCCGCGCCATGGATTCGCATTGATCCACCTCCTTTAGCGATCCCGTTCGCCCCTCGACGTCGAACCGGCATTTCATTAAGAACCGCATCGAGCTTCCGAACCTCCTGTCCAAGACAGTCGCCATCCTGGTCCGGCTCAAATCCATCGACTCCTTCCAGCAGCACGTCCTTTCCCAGCTCGCCGACGATCCCGTCCAACTCTCCCGCTGGCGCGAAATGCTCGCCCGTCAGGATTCCCCGGACGCCGAGGTCCCGCGAATCATGATCGGCTACTGGCACTCGGTCATCCGCGAATTCCTCCTTCCCGCCATCGTCTCCGGGGAACAGAGCTGGATCGGAGGAAAGACCGAGCCCTATCACCTGCCCGACCCCGCCGAAACCATTGCGGCCTACACCGACGACAACCGCGCCATCCAGGCCTGGGCGATGGGCCGAGCTGAATCTCCTCCCGATTACGAGCCTGATTCCTTCTCCCAGCTCAGCGAGGAAGGACGGGAAACCATGAGCATGCTGGTCATCGGTGCCTCGGCCTGGTTCCGCGGCATGGAGCGGACCAACACCCTCACCGCCCTCAATGACGCTCTTCTCGCCATCTCGCTCGGCGAGGAGCCCCCGCCGGATCCGGTGACCGGCCAGCCGTTCCTTTGGGACTCCGCGACCCGAACGCTGTCCGCACCGGAAGGCGTGAGCGAGATCGATCCGGTGACCCTCCCCTGACAGCAGCTCGATCGCCCGCGGGGTTTTCCTTTTCAAAACGCGGCCCTCCCTTTATCTCCCCGCCGAACTCAACAAGGAGGCAGTCATGAAGCAATCGCATCAAGAAGACCTGCCCTTTCTACGAGCGCTCCAGTAAGCGCCGGAAGGGCTTCCCATCCGAAACACGGGTCAAGCGCGGCCGCCGGGTCCTCGGCGGCGGCAAGGAACTCAGTGAAAAACTCGGCCGCAACGACCTCTGTCCGTGCGGCTCCGGTCACCGCTTTCAAGGCCTGTTGCCTGGCTGCGGGGCGGTTCGATGGGAGCCTCCGCGATGACTACTTTTAGGGACGATCCTGTCTGATTCTCCGCCCCGTGCGCCGCCCGGCCACGGGGCTTTTGTTTTCCAAAATCGACCTAGCAGAATTTCCGCAGGATCAGCCGCGACGGACGCCTCGTCGCGGCCTGAATGCTCGCAAGCCAGATGGCGCGGACGATTCCGCTGATCCCCTTTGGCCTAACTAGAATTTTGGCGCTCCTGACTACCAGGTTTTACATCATAAGAACTTTCTTTTCTTCCCCGGAAAAGACGCGTTCAATGGCGCGAATCCCTTGGGAAACGTTGGCTCTGCCGGCGTTTCCGACCCCCGTTCACCCCCAAATCCCCCCATCATGAAAAAGCTTATCCTGGCGGCAGCCACGGTTGCCGCTTTGGCCGCTCCTCAGGCCTTCGCCGGCGATTGCCAACCGGTGATCGAACGCATCGCGTCGGTGGCCTCCCGCGCCAAAGTCGATCCGATCGAATTGCTCAAGCTGGTCGATGCCGAGGTGACCGCCCAACCGGGGTGCTGCTGTGAAATCGTCAAGGCCGCCATCCTCGGCACCGAGTGTGATGACTCGATCGTCGGTTACGTGGTCGAGACCGCCATTCAGGCCGCGCCCGACCAGATGCGGCTGATCGCCCAGTGCGCCATCGCCACCGCCCCGGGATCGCTCGATCACGTGCAGGAAGTGCTCGCCCGCCTCGATCCCGGCGCAGGTGAGGCCTACAGCGCCAAGGATGCGAAGGACGCCAAAGTCGAGGTCAAGCCGGCCGCCAAGCTGCCGGATCCGCTCGATGTGCCGATCATCATCATCCCGCCGATCCCGCCGGTGATCGTGCCGCCGCCGTCGACCTATCCGGACTACCGCTACGATTGCCCGTGAGCGGCGTCTGAAAAACACGAATTTTTCCCAAAGCCGGCCCGTCCCCGACGAGGCCGGCTTTTTCATGACCTGCCACCGCGCAGGCCGGGCAAAAGAAACACCGACACGCTCATCGAGATCAGGATCCCCAGCAGGGCGACCTTGCCGAGACTCGCCAGCGCATCGATCGACGCGAAAGCCAGCGAGCCGAAGCCGATCGCGGTCGAGGCACCACAGAACAGGACGGCTTTTCCCGTGCCGTTCCAGACGTGCCGCAGGTGGCCGCCGGTGCGTTTCAGGGAAAGCAGGATGTGAATGCCGTAGTCGAGGCCCGTGCCGAGCAGCAGGGGCGTCGCCGCGATGTTGAGGAAATTCCACTGCAGTCCCGCCAGCCGCATCGCCGCCAGCAGCACCAGGCCGCTCACCGCCATGGTGGCCACCGCCGCCAGCACGTCGCGCAGGTTGCGGAAAACCATGGCCAGCATCAGCAGCATCAGGCCGGCCATCGGGAGGAAGACCTCGACCACGTCCTTCTGCACGAGCGGCAGGACCGCCGGCTTGAGCAAGGCCCACCCGGCCAGCATCACGCCCTCGCCGCCCGCGGCACGCAGGCGCTCCAGGTCCGCCACTTGGAGTTTTTCAGGCTCGGCCAGCTCCACCGTGCCCAGCACCCGACCTCCGCCGGTGTCGCGCCGCGCCACCGTGCCGCGCAGGATTTCATCCACCGCGCCGCCCGACGGCATCCGGTCGGCGGGCCACTTGGTGACCTCGGGAAAGGCCTCCAGCACCATCTTCCCCAGCCCCAGGCCCTCTTCGGAAAAGCCCACCTCGTCGGCCACCGCCAGCAGCCGCTCCCGGTCGGCGCCGAGCTTGGCCAGCGGCGCCCGGTTGGCCTCGATCCGGTCCGGTGACGGCCACCATCCGGTCGGCACGTCGACCCGCTTCACCTGCTCCGGCCAGGATTCCGCCAGCTGGTCGAAATCCCGTTTCGCCTCGATCAGGCGCGACCGCACCTCGGCATCGGTGCCGCCCTCGACCACCAGCTTCAGCGCCGGCGAGCCCCATTCGGGGAAGGCCTTCTGGATGCCCTCGAAGGTGCTCATCGCCGCGCTGTCCCGCGGACGCAGCAGCGAGCGTTCGAACTCCACCCCGGGTGCCCCGCGCAGCAGCAGCACCAGTCCGGCGGCGGCCAGAACGGCCGTCAGGCCGATCATCGCGCCGCGGCGCGGGGGAATCCACGAGCGCTTGCCCTCGACGGTCGGCCGACCCGCTCCGGCGCGGGCCGCCCATGGCACGAACAGCATTTCCATCAGCAGCGCTCCGGCGATCACCCCGCAGGCCACCACCGTGCCCAGCTGCGAGATGCCCGGCATGCCGCTCAGGTTCAGGGCGAAAAACACCGCCGCCGTGGTCGCCGCCGCCCACAGGATCGACTTCGACGTGGCCCCGCGGATCGCCCGCGCGTCGTGATCGCACAATTTCGCCTCCTGGCAGATCAGCACCCCGTAGTCGACCACCAGCCCGAGCAGGATCGCCGCGAAGCCCGCGGCCATGATACTAAGGTCACCGTAGATCCAGCCGGCCATGCCCGCCGTGACCAGAAACACCAGCGCCAGCACCACGCTCATCCCCGCCAGCAGCGTCGGCCGGCGCTGCATGATCAGGAACAGCACGCCGATCAGGATCGAGGTCAGCGTGGCCGTCCCGCTCATGTCGCCCTCCATCGCCCCACCGATCTCGGCCTCGAAGGCCGGATCGCCGGTGTAGCCGACCTTCACCTTGTTCTCCTCCGCCCACGGCTGGATGACTTCATCGAGCTGCTTCAGCCAGGCACCCGCTTCCTTGTAGCCCGGCACCGGATGCGGGGCGTCGATGAATACCAGCTGCGAGCGCCCGTCCTCGCTCAGGAAGCCCTCCCCGCCATGCTCGGAGGCCTCGAAAAAAGCCCGCATCGCCGGGTGGTCGAGAAACCCGAATGGATCGTGCGCGGAAAGCATCAGCTCGCTTCCGTCCAGCGCCGTCGCCACGTCTTCCAGCGAGTCCTCCAGAGTCGACCGGGCGTTCGCCTCCGACAACGAATCGGCCAGACTCGCCACGTCCTGCGGGTCCCCGTTCATCCATAGCCACGCGAACAGCTCACCCAACCCCGCCGGGTCGTCCTGCCAGCGCGGCCGCCACCGCACGCCGCTGGCATGGCCGGATGCCATCACGCGGTCCGCCAGCTCCTGCGCCCGTGCCTGGAGGTCGCCGGAGTTTCCCTCATCCTGCAGCAGCACCACCAGCTCCTCGTCGCGGGAGAACACTTCCTGGAAGGCCTTCAACCCCTTCGCCTCCGGCATGTCCGCTGGCAGCACCGACAGCACGTCCGTATCGATCCGGATCCGCAGGATCCCCGAGGCCGCCACGCCGATCGCCACCACCAGCAGAATCCACTTCCATGCGCCGCGCATGCGCGCATCCCGCCCGCTGCCCGGGCTCATTCCAAGCCCCAATTTCCCCTCCAGGGGCCACGCTCTGCTGATTTTCGGGTTTGAAATCCCGCCCGTCCCCCTTTCCCGTGCTTGCCATGCGCGCGCTGCTTTTCCTGATCTTCGCCACC
Organism: Haloferula sargassicola; assembly: GCF_040362925.1. Classification (NCBI taxonomy): domain Bacteria; kingdom Pseudomonadati; phylum Verrucomicrobiota; class Verrucomicrobiia; order Verrucomicrobiales; family Verrucomicrobiaceae; genus Haloferula; species Haloferula sargassicola. Next base: position 165,123 of record NZ_BAABRI010000008.1, on the reverse strand, counting down.
TTGGTGCACGCCGAGGTCGATACCGCCCCTCTCGCCCGCTGGCTCGAGGCGCAGAAATCGGTCCGATCCCTCGATGCCGACTTCATCCAGGAACGCACCCTGCCCGCCCTGAAAAAGCCCGTCTCCACCCCCGGACGCCTGACCCTCGTCATGCCCGGAAAGCTCCGCTGGGACCTCGGCCAGCCGGCCAAAACCATCGCTGTTTCCGACGGGGAAACCATGACCCTCGTCGATGTGCAGAAAAAACGCGCCCGCCAGCTCGACGCCGACTCCTCGAAGGCCCGCTCGTTTTCCCTGCTTGGCGACGACGCACTCCACGGCGGTCTCGACGGCTTCACCAAGGCCTTCGAACTCGTCGAGTCCCGCATGACCGATGGCATCTACCAGCTCACCACCCGCCCGAAGGACCGCCGCATGCGCGACAAGGTCGGCTACGTCTTTTTTGACATCGACCCCGCCACCAACCGACTCCGCGCGCTGGAAGTCCGGCTCGATGACAAGTCCCGCATCCGCACCGTCTTCAAGAACACCCGCCTCAATGCCGACGTCCCGGCCGATCGTTTCAAAGTCGACCTCTCCGGCTACAAGGTGCTCTGAGGCTCTCTGGGGAGAACGGGCAATCCTGCGCGCAACACGCCCGTCCGTCCTCTTCCTGTCAGGCCTACCCGGCCTGCCCATGGGGCTGCTTCCACATCCCTGGGTGGCGCCGCTCGTAGGGACTCTCCCCTGCGGCCCTCCGCGCGAGGCGCTCGGCCTTCAGGCGTTGGATCTTCTGCACCGTGCACCCCACGACCATTCCGATCGCAGCCAAACCCGTCATCTTGCCCACCATTTTCATAGCTTTCGAAAAACGATTTCCGGGAAATGCTAAGCGCCAGCCATGCTTTGGCAAGACGGCAGGAGCAAAATATGCGGGGCCGATTCAACGAGACGAGTTTCGAGAACCCGCCATTTTGGCGTGCCCCGAACACTCCGAACCGATCCGACTAAGCACGCTGCGCCTTCACCAAGCGGAGTCCTCCGAAGACCGCGGCCAGGAGGGCGGCCATGGACAGCCACGGGATCCACTTCCGCCTACCCGGCGGTCTCTCCTCCTCCGCCTTGATTTCCGACGAGCCGCTCGCTTCAGCCTCACGCTTGGCCGCCTCGAGCCTATCCCTCGCGCTTCTCCTTTCGGGAACATCCTCCGACTCGGGAATCACCAAGCCCTCGCAACCGGGCCAATTCTTTTTCAACCATCTGGCGAGGACGATCTTGCGGACCTTGTGACTCAGCTCCGGATTCGGTTCCTTGAACGAGGACCCCGCTTCCTTGAGCTGGCGAACGATGATTTCGTAAGTAAGAAGAGAGACATCATACCAATAGGGGCTATTATAATCTCCCCCGGCACGACCCACCGGATCATCACGCATGAGCATATGGGACATTTCCTGAATGTAGTTTTCATACTTATCGTCGGAAACCCACGTCATGAGATTCTCACGCAGCAGATGAAAACGACGCGCATCCTCCTCATTGGCCAGCATACGCCTGAACTCTGTGTCACCCCCAATAAGACCAGGATAAACCCTAAACAATCTGTTTAATTTCAGGCGTATTGAATGGGCTATCTCCCTTTCTCGCGAAGACATAAGCCGCAATCATCCGCGTCAACTTATCATCAGGAATATTCGCAAGATTATCGGGAGCCTTCTGGCCATCAGGAATGTATTTTGCCGTATTAGGATAAAATCCCAATGGCTTGATGATTGTCAGCAGCTCATCAGCAAGTCGTTGCTCCTCAACACTGGACGCGGCCTCACAGAGATGGGGCGCACAAAAAACGAAGCACAATAAAAAGACGAAATAAGCGCGCAAGCCACCTAGAATTCGCCCTCGCCTATTCCCTGGCGAGGTCGTCCTCAAACCCCACCCGGCCCGGAGATCCGTTCGCGGATCCTGAGGCTGCCGACTTCGAGGTCGTCGATGACGAGTTTCCTGACCCGGCCGCTGCCCACGGCCAGGCGGCCGATGACCAGAGCCCCGAGCGCCACGGCTCCGACGGAGATGACTCCCACCGCGACGGCACCCACGGCGGCGCGGGATAAGGCGAACCGGGAAACGGCGATCCCCTCGTGACGACGGCGGCAGAAGTCCTGATCCATGCCTCGGATGGAGATTATTCGACGAAGCGGATCTTGGCGCCGGGCAGTTCCCCGCGGGCCATGGCCTCGTGCTGCTCATCGGTGCAGGCGGAGTTCGTCGGAGCATCGGCCTCGGCATCGCTGGCCTGGAGGTAGCCGTTCTCGATCATCCACGCCTCCAGCTCTTCGCCGGAAATGTCGGGAAGCATCTTGCCGTCGACCTCGACGCACGGAGAGAGCGGCTGACCGCTTTTCTGCTCCATTTCCCAGCGGAAAGCCGGGTTCTTGATGATGTCCTTTTCCTCGTACGGAAGATCGTATTTCCGCATGATGGCCCGGACGCCTTCGCTCCAGCCGCAGAAAGTCTTCAGGTAGGCGGTGATCTTGGGTGCTGCTTCGCTCATGGTGGCGAAGATAACGGCCGATCGCCCGCCGGCAAGTCCGGGGTGGTGGAGACGGTCTGGAGGAGAGGGCCGTCGGGGATCTTTGGATCAGGATGGATGGGATGAGGGGGATGAATCGGATGGGGCTTGGGATTTCTGAATTCCCGGTGCCATCCCGTGCCTCTTTGCCATCGGGTTCACCCTGAGAACCAACCCTCGGCCGACTTTTAAGCGCTGGGTTGGAGTGGATGGGCTTTTCCGGATGTAAAATCCCACCTCCTAAAAGCGGCGCCAGGCGGCGGGGACGAAGAGGACGAGAATGGCGAAGAGCTCGAGCCGGCCGAGGATCATGAGGCCGGCCAGAAACAGGTGGGTGGCATCGCGCATGTCGCCGAAGTGCTCGGTGGGACCGAGGTCGCCGAAGCCGGGGCCGATGTTCGACATGGTGGCGAGCACCGCGCCGAGGCAGGTCTCGAGGTTGATTCCTTGGCCGGCTTCGAGCATGCCCACCACCACCGCGGAGCCGGCCACGATGAACAGATACAGGGCGACGAAGGAGGTGGTGCGCGCGCGGGCGGCGTCGTCGACCGGGTTGCCGTTCACGACCAGGCGGAAGATCTGGTTCGGTCGGAAGGCGCGGATGATTTCGTGGGCCGAGGATTTCAGGAAAACGATGAGCCGCCCGACTTTCAGGCCGCCGGCGGTGGAGCCGGAACAGCCACCGATGAGCATCAGGATCGCCAGCAGGGCCTTGCACCAGGCGGGCCACAGTTCGTAGTCGGCCGTGCCGAAACCGGTGGTCGAGGCGATCGAGACCACGATGAACCACGAATCCCGCAGCGCCGGCCAGAAGTCGGTGGAATAACGGGCATCGATCCGCAGGCCGATGGCGATGGCCAGCGCGATGCCGGCACAGAGGCCGATGAACCACCGGGCGTCATCCTCCTCGCGCAGGCGCCGCCACTTCTTGTGCAGGACCACGACGTAGATGATGAAGTTCAGGCTGCAGAGGAGCATGAAAATGCTCAGCCAGAACTCGATCAGCCAGCCGTTCCCCCACTTCGAGTAGTGCGCGACGCTGTCGGCATGCGGGCTGAAGCCGCCGGTCGAGACCGCGGTGAAGGCGTGCGACAGCGCGTTATACCAGGTGAGCCCCATGAACCTGAGGCCGAGGATGCAGGTGAGGGTGATGCCGAAGTAGATTTTCAGCAGCACGATCGAGGTGTCCTGGATGCGCGCGGTGGTGGCCTCGCCGCTTTGAAAGGAGGACTCGTTCCGGAACAGCGACTTGGCCCCGAGCCCGAGGTAGGAGAGCACGGCGACGAACAGCACCAGGATGCCGATGCCACCCAGCCATTGGGTGACCGAGCGCCAGAGTAGCAGACCGCGGGGCCAGCTTTCGATGTCGTGCATCGCGGTCGACCCCGTGGTGGTGAAGCCCGAGGCCGACTCGAAGACCGCCGCGCAGAAGCGCATGTGTGGCGGGCACAGGACGAACGGAAGCGCCCCGAAGACCGCCGACAGGATCCAGGAAACGCCGACGATCACCACGCCCTCGCGCCGCGGGATGCGGTCGATTTTTCCCAGCCCCGCGACCATCAGGATGACGGCCGCGAGCGCCGTGACGCCGGCCGAGGTGAGCAGCGCGACCATCGCCTGGTGGTCGCCCTCCACCCAATCGAGCTTCGCAAAAGCCCCGCAAGCCAGCATGGCGACCGCGAGCAAGAGCAGCAGGTAGCCGAGGACCTTGGCGAGGATGCGGAAATTCATGCGAGCGTGGGGGGCCCTCAGGACAGCAGCTTGACCACGGCCTTGCGAGCCTTCGGCGAAACCACCGCGTAAACGTGGTCGCCCGCCTGCAGGTAGTCCTCCGGCCCCGGCACCTCGGCGTGGGTGCCGCGCAGGTGGCCGACGAGCACCACGCCTTCCGGCCAGTCGATTTCCTTGACCATGTGCCCGGCGGCGATCGAGGCCTTGCGGACGCGCATTTCGAGGACTTCGGCCCCTTCCAGCTTCTTGACCAGGTGGAAGCGCTCCGAGGTGATGAAGCGCTCGACCTCGCGGCGGGTGGCATCGCGCGGGCTGACCGCGCCGGCGATGCCGAAATGCTTGCCCGACCCGCTGATCGCGGCGGCGTAGTCGGCGCGGTGGATGAGGGTCAGGCAGGTCTTCGCCCCGAGCGTGTGCGCCTGCAGGCAGGTCATCACGTTGTCCTCGTCGCTGTCACTGGTGGCCACGAAGAAGTCCACGCCGTCGATCTGCTCCTCCTGCAGCTCGGCTACCACGGTGGCGTCGGCGTTGATGACGGTGGTGTTGGAAAGCCGGTCGACCAGGCTTTTACAAATCGCCTCGTCCTGCTCGAAGATGCGCACCCGGCAGTCCCAGCTCTCCAGCATCTGGGCGAGGGTGAAGCCATACTCGCCGCCGCCGAAAATGACGACCCGGAGCGATTCGCCGTCGCCGCGCTGGTGGCGGAGTTTTTCCGCCAGGCTGCGGAGCTTGCGCGGCTCGCCGAAGATGGTGACCACGTCGCCCTCCTCGAGCGCCGTCTCGGCGCTGGGCACGATGTGGTCGGCCCCGCGGGTGATCATCGCGACGCGGGTGCGGTCGGGCATTTTCACGCCGCGCAGCGACTTGCCTGCGTAGTCGGAGCGGGCATCGACGAGCACCTGCTGGAGCTCGATGCGTCCGCGGGCGATTTCCTCGACCATCAGCGAGTCCGGATTGCGGATGAACTTGGCCAGCTCGATGGCCGCCAGCCTTTCCGAGGAGAACAGGTGATCGACGCCGAAGGTGCCCTTGAAATCGAACAACCACTCCTCGCGCTGGAGGCTCGGATGGACGCGGCAGACGACCTGCGGGACGTCCATCTTCTTGGCGATCGACGAGGCGACGAGGTTGGCGGTGTTCGAACTGGTCAACGCGAGGAACAGCTCGCAGTCGGCAATGTTGGCCTCGACCAGTGCATTGACGCTGGTACCGTCCGAGCACACCACCTTGGCGTCGATCGTCTGCTCGAGGTCCTCCGCCAGCGCGGGATCGTTTTCGATCACCGAAATGCTATGCGCCTCGCTTGAAAGGGAAGCCGCGAGATGGCGTCCGATTTCCCCGGCTCCAACGATGATGATATTCATCCGAGAAGGCTCCGGGCATCCCCGCCCGGGCTGGGACAGCAAACCGGATCAAAGGGCCCCGAACCAGCGGAAAATCCCGTGCTCCGCCCGCTCACCAATCGACGCTCTGGCCGCGGGTATCGACGTGGGTGAAGGTCGCGTAGCGGCCGACGCCCCCCTGGAACACTCCCTCGCCCCGCAGGCGGCGGGCGGTGGCGGCGACCACCGAGGGCCGCGCGGGGAAGACCACGTCGATGGCGTAGTTCTTCTTGTGCCACGAACCGCTGGCGGCGCCGGCACAGCGGGCGTTGTAGGCCGGGCAGCGGTAGGCGGAAATGATCTCGGTGACCGGCTGGCCCAGCTCCAGGCCGATGCGGTCGATCACCTTCAGCGTGGGCACCATGTTGTCCCACATCGAGCGCGGCGGCAGCGTGTTCCAGACGGGACCGTGCTTTTTGGCGTGGGACTCGATGACCTGGCGGGCGGTGAGGTTCCGCAGGCCGATGCTGGAAAGAAACGCGGCGTAGGCATCAAGGTCGGAACCCTGGTGCCGCACCCACTCGGAGGACATGCCGGAAGTGTCGATCCTTTCATCCATCGAGGCGTGGCGCTTGAACAGCGACCAGGCGGAGGCGCCGGACGTACCACTGAACGAAGCGGCGGCGGCAACCGCGAGCGTGGAGAGAATTCCCCGGCGGGAAACCGGGAGCGGTGCGTTCGGAAGGTCGGATTGGCTCATTTCGTGAATCAGGCGGCGGGCGCGAAGCCGGGGCGGACGCTCGGGGGGACGGCAGCAACAAGAAAGGGTTCCTGCCAAGCAAATCACGCGCAGGGAAGCGGCAAGCGTGCCGTCAGGGCAAGGCTAAACTTTCCTAACACCTTCGGAAGCAAGCCATTGTCATCACACCCTGCGGGGAAACACGGAGTCCGCCGCGGAGAAGGGCTATCGTTTCTCGACAGGATCGGAACGGCTCCTCAGGATGCCGCACAGCACCTATGCGGATCTCGGATCGTTACATCGGACGCCACATCCTTTCCGGCACCCTTTTCGCGATCATCCTGCTCAGTCTGCTGCTGGTGATGGGCAACGTGTTCAAGCAGATTCGCCCGCTGCTGGTGGAGTATGGCGCGCCGCTTTCGGTCTTGGGCGACTTCACGCTGCGGGTGCTGCCGGTTTCCCTGATCTACACCATCCCGTGGGGGTTCCTGTCGGCCGTGCTGCTGGTCTTCGGCCGGCTGTCGTCGGACAACGAGCTGAACGGCTTCCGTGCCGCGGGCGTGAGCCTGACCCGCCTCGCGGCGCCGGTGCTGGCGATCGGGCTCGGGCTTTCCATGGTCTGCCTGTGGCTGAACCTCGGCGTGGCTCCGGCCGCCACCAAGACCTCGAAGGACGTCATTCGGGACGCCCTGATCAAGGATCCCCGGGTGCTGCTGCGCGCGGGCCGCGACCAGAGCCGGCTGAAGAACCTGCGGGTGTTCTCCGAGTCGGACAACGGCGAGGTGTTCCAGAATTTCCACGTTTTCCTCGGCGGCGACGCCTCGACCGGCGCCGGCGAGGGCTACATCCACGCGGACACCGCGACCACCGTGAACGACGTTGAGAAGCAGGAGATCCGGCTGCGGTTCACCAACGCCTACACCGAGGCAACCTACAGCGATGCCGAAACCAAGGGCACCGGGAAAACCAAGGACTTCACCCTGATGTCGAAGGCCCTCGAGTGGATGGTGATCAACTACGGTGACGACGCCCGCCAGAACAAGCTGAACCCGAGTTCGATGTCGAACACCCAGCTTGCGGCCATGGCGGAGCATTATCGCAGCGGGCCGCTGGCAGCCGATGCCTCCAAGGAAGAGCGCCGCCGGGATAAGATCCGGCAGGTGGTGCGCTCGAATCTGCTCGCGGAAATGACCCGCCGCTATACCTCATCCTTCGCCTGCCTCGCCTTCGCCTTCATCGGGGTGCCCCTGGGCATCAAGGCCCGGCGGCGCGACACCTCCTCCGGCCTGATCCTCAGCCTGGCGATCGGCGGCCTTTATTTCCTGGGGGGCTCGATGCTCAAGCCGGATGGAGACTCCACCTGGCTGCTGTGGATTCCGAACATGGTCTGCGTGGCACTGGGCATCTTCCTGTTCCGCAGGGCGCGGTTCCGCTGAAAAAAGCCGCCATGTCCGCCTTGAGGAACATCGCCCGTTACCGGCGCCGGCTCGGTGACTTTTTCCGCGAGGGAAACGTCAACTTCGCCGCCGTGGTGGGGCCGATCCGCCGCTACAACCTCACCAAGTTCAAGGCCGACATCGGCGCATCCCCGAACGTCGCCCTGCTCGCCGTGCCCCAGGGAATGGCCTACGCCGCGATCGCCGAGCTGCCCATTTCCTACGGCATCGTCTGCTCGGCCATCGCCTCGATCGTGGCACCGATCTTCGCCGGCTCCCGCCACACCATCCTCGGGCCCACCAATGCGACCGCCTTCATGGTGTTCAGCTTCTTCGCCGCGGAAAAGGCGCTGGCCGCCCGCGAGACGCAGCTCGTTCCCCTGATGGTGATGATGATCGGGCTGTTCTGCATGGTCGGCGCGCTGCTCAAGATCGCCGACCTGCTGCAGTACATCTCCCGTTCGGTGCTGGTCGGCTACCTGACCGGCGCCGCGGTGCTGATCATCGCCAACCAGCTCAAGCACCTGCTCGGTATCGACGACCGGGTCGAGGCGCTCGCGCCGGGAAACTTCATCTCCCTCTGCATCGCGCTCGGGAAATCGCTCGTCGACACGCAGTGGCAACCGGTCGTGATCGGCTTCGGCACGGCTGGCATCTACTTCGGATTGAGCCGTTGGAAACCGCGCTGGCCCTGTTTTTCCCTGGCCCTGATCCTCGGCTCGGCGCTGTTCGGGTCCCTGATCCACCACCCCACCCCGTTCGAGGCCCAGCCGACCTTTCGCACCTTCACCCTGGCCGATCTGATCCCGCACATGCCCGATTTTTCCGCCGCGCGGATTTTCGATGACATCAGCGCGCTGGCCGGCGTGGCCTTCGCGGTGGCCTTCCTGGCGTGCCTCGAAAACACGATGATGGCCAAGGCGATCGCCAGCCGCTCCGGCGACCGGCCGGAGGTCAATCAGGACATGTTCTCCGTCGGCGCGGCCAACCTCGCCTGCGCCTTCACCGGCGGCATGCCGGCCTCCGGTTCGCTGACCCGTTCGGTGCTCAACTACGAGTCGGGCGCGATCACGCGATTCGCCTCGATCTTCGCCGGCCTGATCACGCTCGCCAGCGCGCTGCTGATCGCCCTGTCGCCGCGCGTCGGGTTTCCAATCATCGACTACGTCCCGAAGGCCGCGCTGGCGGCGCTGGTGGTGATCATCGCCGCGGGGCTGATCAACCTGAAGAACATCCGCGTCTGCCTGCGCTCGACCCACGATGACGCGCTGGTGCTGATCACCACCTTCCTCTGCACTCTGCTCGCGCCGCTGCACGTGGCGATCTTCGTCGGCGTCGGCGTCTCCATCTCGCTGTTCCTTCGGCGTGCCAGCCGGCCGCACCTGGTGGAGTACGAGTTCAGCGACCAGGGCGAGCTGAGGGAAATGGGCGAGAAACGGAAGCGCCCGAACCCGGCCATCTCGATCGTCCACGTGGAGGGCGACCTTTTTTTCGGCGCCGCCGAGCTGTTCCGCACCCAGGTCCAGCGCGTGGCGGCCGATCCCTCACTGCGGGTGCTGATCCTGCGCTTGAAAAACGCGCGCCACCTGGATGCGACCTCGGTTCTCGCCCTTGCCGAGCTGATCAGGGTGATGCGCGCCGACGACCGCCACGTGCTGATCTCCGGCGCCCCGCGGGAAGTCTACAAGGTGCTGCGGAATTCGGGCACGCTCGATTTGATTCAGGAGGGCACCGACCGTGAAGCGGGCGAAAGCAACATCTTTCTCCACCGCCCGAGCAACCCCAACCTTTCGACCCGCGACGCCCTCAAGCGCGCCCAACAACTCCTCGGCGGCGAAAAGGCGGACATCCGCATCTTCTACGACCCCAACAAATCCTAACCAGGACGCCGGGGAAAAGCCGGGCATCAACCGGGGGCGGCGGGCATTGACCGGGGGCGGCGGGCATTGACGGGGGGCGGCGGGCATTGACCGCCGGACAGGAGGGCTAGGGCGGACTCGCAGGAGGAGCCGGTTCGAGTTCCTGGCAGTGAGGTTCCCCAGGACCTCCAGCTTCTCAGCTCGCCACGCCTCACCTCGAACAACAGCGCCCCGGAGACCCTGCCCGGCGGTCGATGCCCGCCGCCCCGTGTCAGCTACCAGCGCGTTGCTCGACGCCGGCCCAAAGTTTGATGACGAGGCTCTCCTGGATTTTTTCCATGGTCGCGCGGGTTTCCTCCGCTTCGTCCTCGTGTCCGGCCAGGTGGAGCAGGCCGTGGACGAGATACCGCAGCAACTCCCTCAGCTCCGGCTCGCCATACTCGGCGGCCTGGCGTTTGGCGACTTCCACCCCGATCACGATCTCGCCGTGCTCGAAGGTGATCACGTCCGTCGCCCCTTCGATACCCATGAAGTCGCGGTGCACGCGGTCGCTTTCCGGGTCGTCGACCAGCGCCACATCGATCTCCTCCAGCGCCACCAGCGGGGGATTTCCTCCGCAGAGGTGGGCGTTCTCGATCTCCTCCGCGGCTTTCACGCCCGCCTCTTCCAAGGCCACCAGCCACGCGGGCGGGACCGGCACCGTGCTCTGGTGGTCGCAGACCAACACTTCGCGCTTCATGATCGGGGAATGGCAGGCGGCGGCTCGCCCGTTTTGGTGGCCGGCTTTTTCGCCTCGGCGGCCGCTTCGTCGGCGGCCGGCCTCGGCGCGGCCTTGGGCTGCTTGCTCTCGAGGTCGGACTTGCGGTCGTCCTTGGGATCCTTCGGATAGTCGATCCGGCTGTGCAGCATGCTGCGCAGGGTTTTGGAAAACACCTCCTTCACCGCGGAAAGATCACGGATGGTCAGGTCGCAGTTGTCGAGCTGGCCGTCGCACACGCGGGCTTCGACGAGGTCCTCGACCAAGGCGCGGATCTTCGCCGGAGTTGGTTTTTTCAGCGACCTCGACGCGCTCTCGACGGCATCCGCCAGGCTGATGATCCCGCTCTCGCGCGTTTTCGGCCGCGGGCCGGGGTAGCGGAAGTTCTTCTGGTCGACCTTCGGCAGATCCTCGGGATTCTCGAGCTTCTTCTCGATCTTCTCCATTTCCTCGCGCTTCAGCTCCTGGGCGCGGCGGTAAAAATAAGTCACCAGCGAGTCGCCATGGTGCTCGCGGATGATGTCGATGATCCGCGGGTTGAGCCGGTACTTGAGCGACAGGTCCACGCCGTCCTTCACGTGGGCGATGATGATCAGCGAACTCATCGTCGGCGTCAGCGAGTCGTGCGGGTTTTCCTGCCCGTCCTGCTGGTTTTCGATGAAGTACTCGGGCTTGTTGAGCTTCCCGATGTCGTGGAAATAGGCGCACACCCGGCACATCGCGGCATTCGCCCCGACCGCCTCCGCCGCCGCCTCGGCCAGCGAGGCCACGATCAGCGAGTGGTGGAAGGTGCCCGGTGCCTCGAGCTGCATGCGGCGCAGGAGCTTGTGGTTCAGGTCTCCCTGCTCCAGCCAGCTGATGTCGGTGGTGAGGTGGAAAAGCCCCTCCAGCACCGGCAGGAAGCCGGACACCAGCAGGGCGGTTCCCAGAGAAACCCCGAGCGCGCTCGCCGCGGAAAGCCCGAAGCGCTGCCAGTCCGCCGAGGTCGCGCCGACGCCCAGCGAGCCGAGGTCGATCACCCCGAAAACCATGGCCAGCATGAACGCCATCAGGCCCGAATAGAGCCCGGCGCGCAGCAGCTGCACCCGCCGCCTGACCTTGCGCAGCGTCAGCGCCGAGGCCAGCCCGCTCATCAGGCTGACGCAGAGGAAAAGCGCCTTGTCCTCGTCGGCGAAAAGCAGCGAGCCGAAGAGCGAAACATACACCGCGGAAAACACGCCGGCCGGACTGCCCAGCAGCACCGAGTTCACCATCGGCGCCACCACGAAGGGCATCATCAGGAAGGCGATCGGATACGGCAGCACGTTGGTGGTGACGATCCAGCCCGCAAAGCGCATCAGCCCGAGCTGGCCGAGGATGCTGAGGGCGATGAGGATGACGCGGCTGTTCCGCTCGGTGATGCGATGGTGGTTCAGCTCGACCACCGTCATCGCGCTGATGGCGAGGAACAGGGCATACAGCGCGCTATCGAATGGAGCGCTGCCACCGGCCGAGACGCGCATGACCAGCAGCGCGGTGCCCACGCAGAAGGCGAAGTAAATCACCATCCGCACCCACGGCGAGCGGTCGAGTGAGGCACTGACGGCGGCGTCGTTCTGCGTGCGCCGCTTTTTGCCGGACGACATGCCCTTTTGGGCCAGACGCCAGCGTTTGAAAGCATCGAACAATCCCACGGATGATTCTCTTCTGGTTACGCGGCGTCCGGAGACACCGGAGGGGCGTGATCACCACGCCCCCCAACGGCCGACGATCTATCCTAGCGCCCCCGCCAATGCAATCGGCAAAACCCGCGGGGCGCGCCAACTTGTCGCACCCCATGCCCGCTCAGGCACGCTTGCCGCGACGGTAGCTGACCTTCTTTTTCGCCGCAGGTGCCTTGGTTTCACCACCTTTCAGCTTCGCGATCTGATCGCGCAGGTGCGCCGCGCGCTCGAACTCGAGTTTCGCCGCCGCATCGCGCATTTCTCCCTCCAGCTCCGCGATGACCCGCACCTTGTTGTACTCCTCCTCGTCGTCGGAAACGAGCGAGCGCGACATCTGGTCGGCCTTCGCCCGCTGGTTTGAGTAGAGCTGCAGGCTCTCCTGCACCGCGCGTTTCACGCTCTGCGGGGTGATGCCGTGCTGCTCGTTGTGGTCGATCTGCTTCTCGCGGCGGTAGTCGGTGACGTCGAGCAGCCGCTGGATCGAGTCGGTGACCACGTCGCAGAACAGCACGCACTCGCCGTTCACGTGGCGGGCGGCGCGTCCGGCGGTCTGGATCAGGCTGGTCTCGTTGCGCAGGAAGCCCTCCTTGTCGGCATCGAGGATGCAAACAAGCGACACCTCGGGCAGGTCGAGGCCTTCGCGCAGCAGGTTGATCCCGACCAGGATGTCGAACTCCGCCGCCCGCAGCTGGCGCAGGATTTCCACCCGCTCGACCGCATCGACGTCGGCGTGGATGTAGCGGACCTTGAGCCCGGTGCCCTGCAGGTATTCGGTCAAATCCTCGGCCGTTTTCTTGGTCAGCGTCGTCACCAACACCCGCTCGCCGATCTCGACGCGCTGGCGGCAGAGCTCGATGGTCTCGTCGATCTGGCCCTTGAGCGGACGCATTTTCACGACCGGGTCGAGGAGCCCGGTCGGCCGGATGATCTGCTCGGCGATCAGCGGGCGGCCGGGTTTCCGCACGTCGAAGTCGGCGACCGATTCGCTGCTCGGGCTGGGCTCGATCTTGAGCTTCTTGAAGTCGATGTGCGTGAACCCGCGGTCGTCGCCGCGGCCCTTGACCGGGATGTAGCGCGGGTTGTCGGGCCGCGAGTTGACCACTTCAAACGGCCCCGGCGTCGCCGAAACGTAGAGCCGTTGGTGGGTCATCTGCATGAACTCGTCAAAGCGCAGCGGGCGGTTGTCGAGCGCGCTCGGGAGGCGGAAACCGTGCTCCACGAGCACCGTTTTCCGGCTACGGTCTCCCTCGTACATGCCGCCGATCTGCGGGATGGAGACGTGGCTTTCATCGATCAGCGTCAGGAAGCCCTCGGGGAAGAAATCGAGCAGCGTGTAGGGTCGCGCGCCCGGCGGCCGGCCGGTGAGGTGGCGGGAGTAGTTCTCGATGCCCTGGCAGAAGCCCATTTCCCGCATCATCTCGAGGTCGTAGTCGGTCCGCATGCGGAGGCGCTGGGCCTCGATCAGCTTGCCCTCGCTCTCGAACTGGGCGACGCGCTCGTCGGCCTCCTTTCGAATCTCGACCATCGCCTTCTTCATCTTGTCGCCGGGCGTGACGAACTGCTTGGCGGGGAAAAAGGTGTGCTTGTCCATGCGGTCGATCACCGCGCCGGTCAGCGTGTCGATCGAGGAAATGCGGTCGACCTCGTCGCCGAAGAACTCGACCCGGATCGCGGTCTCGTCGAGGTAGGCCGGGTGGACCTCGACCACATCGCCGCGGACGCGGAACTTGCCGCGGCCGAAGGCGATGTCGTTGCGCTCGAACAACAGAGCGACGAGGCTTTCCAGCAACTCATCGCGGCCGATCTGCTGGCCGACCCACACCGGCACCATCATGCCCTCGTAGTCCTCCGGCGAGCCCAAGCCGTAGATGCAGGAAACCGAGGCGACCACGATCACGTCCTCGCGGGTCAGCAGCGAGCCCATCGAGGACAGGCGCAGCCGCTCGATCTCGTCGTTGATGCTCGAGTCCTTCTCGATGTAGGTGTCGGTCCGCGGGATGTAGGCCTCGGGCTGGTAGTAGTCGAAGTAGCTGACGAAGTACTCGACCGCGTTGTTCGGGAAGAAGTTCTTGAACTCCGAGTAAAGCTGGGCGGCGAGGGTCTTGTTGTGGCTCATGATCAGCGCCGGCTTGCCGATGCGCTGGATCACGTTGGCCATGGTGAAGGTCTTGCCCGAGCCGGTGACGCCGAGCAGCGTCTGGTGCCGGTTGCCGGCGTCGATCGACTTCACGAGTTTCTCGATCGCCTGCGCCTGGTCGCCGCGGGCCTGGTAGTCACTGACCAATTGGAATGCCATCCGGTGGGTTTCCTAAGCGGGCCCGCAGCGCATCGCAAGCGATGGAGCGCCGATGATGAAATCGGCATCGCCTGTTCTGAGATGCGGCTTCATCGAGGTAGGAAGCTGCGGAGCCACCTATCGAGGGCAACGCCCACCCGGCCGCAAGGAGCGCCAATGATGAAATCGGCGCTCTTGCTCCGCTCCTTATCTCGCCTCGTCGCCTTCCGGCGTCAGGCCGACGGCATGCAGGCCGATCCCCTTTTCCTCACACAGCCGCTTCACCTCGTCCGCCTCCAGCAACAGCGTCCGCCCGGCCTCGATCGAGATCGCGCCCACGCCCGACTCGGCGCAGGTGCGAATGGTGTCCGGCCCGATCACCGGGACGTCGAAACGGAAATCCTGGTTCGGCTTCGACACCTTCACCAGCATCACGTTTTTCCCCCGCCCCAGCTCGCCGCCGCGGCGGATGCAGGCATTCGTGCCTTCAAAAGCCTCCACCGCCAACACCGTCCCGTGCCGCACCACGATCGTCTGCCCGATATCCAAGCGGCTCGTTTCCTTTGCGATCGTGAACCCGAATTCCGCGTCGTGGAGCTGGCGGTCTTTGAAACGCGGCCCGAAAACGTGGCCCGGCCCCGGCAGCAGATCCTCCAAAAAGGTGGTCGCCGGCAGCAGCGTGATGCCATCTTTCCCCAGCTCCTCGGCGATGCCGCCGAAAAGCGACTCCGCATTCCGTTCGGGCACCCGCGCCAGCAGCTTCAGCGTCCGCAGGTCCGGCCGCAGGTCGAAGAGGTTCTTCGGCGCGATCTGGCCGACCATGATCGCCTCGGTCGCGCCCTGCTTGCGGAAGAACTTGATCAGCTTCCCGAGCTGGCCGACGCGCATCCAATCGACCGCGTCCACCGCCTTCGCCGCCTCATCGCGGGTCTCGTTCTCAAAGGCGGCCATGACCAACCGGATGCCCGGGCATTTCCGCCGCGCGGCCTCGATGAAGATCATCGGATAAGCGCCGTTGCCGGCGATGATTCCGATCGTTCGCGGGTCCGCCATGCCGGTCAGTCAGGAGAGAGAAAATAGCGGCTGTGGGACTCGAACCCACACTCCGAAGAATTCGATTTTGAGTCGAACGCGTCTACCAATTCCGCCAAGCCGCCCTTGGGGTGCCGCGGATGTTTGCCCTGCGCCCGGTTTCCGCGCAAGCGGCAAATGTCGGTGGAGAGGCGGGCTGCCGGGGAATAGGTCTTATAAGTCCAATAGGACCTATCCCTCCCAAGCCCGACCATCGGCAATCCTCAGTGCCCCGCCAGGTACCGCTCCGCCTCCAGCGCGGCGGCGCAGCCCTGGCCGGCGGCGGTGATCGCCTGGCGGTAGACGTGGTCGGCCACGTCGCCAGCGGCGAAAAGCCCGGCCGTCTTGGTCGCGGTGCCGGTCGTCTGGAGGATGTAGCCGTTTTCATCCAGATCCACCAGCCCGCCCGCGAACTGGCTGTTCGGGATGTGGCCGATGGCGACAAACACGCACTTCACCTCCAGCTCGCTCTCGGACCCGTCGACCGTGTTCTTCATTTTCACGGCGCGCATTTCGCCCTCGTCGTCGGTCAGGTAGTCGGTCACCACGCTGTTCCACACCGGCTCGATCTTGTCGTTGGCCAGCGCGCGCTCGGCCATGATCTTCGAGGCGCGGAGCTCGTCGCGGCGGTGGATGAGATACACCTTGCTGGCGAACCGGGTCAGAAAATCGGCTTCCTCGCAGGCGCTGTCGCCGCCGCCGATCACGCACACCGGGACGTCGCGGTAAAAGGCCCCGTCGCAGGTCGCGCAGGAGGTCAGGCCGTGGCCGATGAGCTGCTGCTCGCCCTCGATCCCCATGTGCCGCGGCGCGGCTCCGGTGGCGATGATCACCGTCTTCGACTCGATCGTTTTCTCCGCGGTCTTCACCTCGAAGTGGCCGTCGGGGTGCTTGGTGATCGACTCGACCATCGCGAACTCGATGCGGGTGCCGAATTTCTCCGCCTGCTGCTGCATGTTCATCATCAGCTGCGGGCCCATGATGCCGTCGGGAAAGCCGGGGAAATTCTCGACCTCGGTGGTGGTCGTCAGCTGCCCCCCGGGCTGCGTGCCGGTGAGCATGAGGGGTTCCAGGTTGGCGCGTGCGGTATAGATCGCCGCGGTGTAGCCCGCGCAGCCGGTTCCGATGATGGTGACGTTTTCCATGGGGTCTGAGAGTCGGTGGAGGGCGGAGTATTCCGGCGGAAATCCGCGCGGGTCAACCCCCGGGACGGCAGGCTGCCGGGAATCGGGTTGCAGGATGGTCAGGATCGAAAGGATGCACCGGATCGGCATTGGGATTTTAAAAATACCCTCCCATTCATCCTGATCATCAGGTCCATCCTGCGACCGTTCTCCGGGCAGCCCTCCACTCAGCGAAAAAATTCGCGCCCCATCGCGTCGATTCGCGTTTAAGACTCCCGCGCCCCTCATGGACAACCTCTTTTCCCAAGCCGAGAAGCCGGAGAAACGCCTTGCCGCACTGCGCGATGAGATCCGCCGGCACGACGAGCTCTACTACAACCAGGCGACGCCCGAGATTTCCGACGCGGACTACGACAAGCTCTTCCGCGAGCTGGAAGAGCTGGAGGAAAAACACCCCGAGCTGGCCGACCCGAACTCGCCGACCCAGCGCGTCGGCGGCAAGCCGATCGAGGGCTTCGAGCAGGTGAAGCACCTCGTCCCGATGCTCTCCATCGACGACGTCTTCGAGCTCGACCCCGCCACCACCGACCAGCCGGCCTCCGAGCTGATTGATTTCTATCGACGTCTGCAGAAGAACCTTGGGCGGGAAAACATCGACGTCACCGTGGAGCCGAAGATCGACGGCGTGGCGGTCTCGCTGGTCTATCGCGACGGCGTCCTCGCCTACGCCGCCACCCGCGGCGACGGCGAAACGGGCGACGACATCACCCACAACGTCCGCACCATCCGCAGCGTGCCGCTTTCGCTTTCGGGCGAGGCACCGGACCTGCTGGAAGTCCGCGGCGAGATCTTCATGCCGAATGAGGCCTTCGCCGCGATGAACGCCGAGCGGGACGAGCAGGGCCTGGCCACCTTCGCCAACCCGCGCAATGCTACTGCCGGCACGCTCAAGCAGCTCGACCCGAAAAAGGTCGCCGAGCGCCCGCTGGCCTTCCTCGCCCACGGGATCGGTGCCTACGAGGGCCCCGAACTCGCCAGCGAGGACGACTTTTCCGCGCTCCTCGACCGCCTCGCGATCCCGCGCAACCAGCCGGTGATCCACGCGGCGGATCTCGACGAGCTGCTGGCCGCGATCGAGCGCATCAACAGCGAGCGCCACCAGCTCGACTACGGCACGGACGGCGCGGTGTTGAAGGTGACAAACTACGAGGAACGCCGTAGCCTGGGCTTCCGCTCGCGCGCGCCGCGCTGGGCCGCGGCCTACAAGTTCCGCCCGGAGCAGAAGGAGACCCTGCTCAAGGACATCACGGTGCAGGTCGGGCGCACCGGCGTGCTGACGCCCGTGGCCGAGCTGGAGCCGGTCCTCGTCTCCGGCACCACCGTTTCCCGCGCCACGCTGCACAACGAGGAAGAGATCCAGCGCAAGGACGTGCGGATCAAAGACACCGTTTTGATCGAGAAGGCCGGCGAGATCATCCCGGCGGTGGTCAAGGTGATCGAGGGAAGGCGCCCGGCCGATGCGAAGCCGTTCTCGCTCTTCGAGCATGTCGGCGGGAAATGCCCGTCCTGCGGCGGCCCGATCGCGCAGGAGGAAGGCTTCGTCGCCTGGCGATGCGGGAATTTCGAGTGTCCGGCGCAAGCGGTGTCGAAGATCAAGCAGTTCGCCTCCCGCAAGGCGCTGGACATCGAGGGCGTCGGCGAAATCGTCGCCGAGGCCCTCGTTTCCCGCGGCCTGTGCTCCACTCCGCTCGACCTCTTCACGCTGTCCGAGGAACAGCTCGCCACCCTCAACCTCGGCAGCGAGGAGGAACCCCGCCGCTTCGGGGAAAAGAACGCCACCAAGGTGATCGAGTCGCTCGATCGCGCCCGCTCGAAGCCGCTCGACCGCTGGCTTTTCGCCATGGGCATCCGGCAGGTCGGCGAGTCGGCGTCGAAGGAACTCGCACGGCTCCATGAGACCCTTCCCGAACTGGCCGATTCGGAAGTTCTCCGAGCCTTGCGCGAGGACACGCGCGCCGATGCGAAGAAGAAAAATGAAACGCTGATCCCCTATCAGGTTTCCGCCGACGTCGGCGGCGCCGTGGCGGAAAGCGTGCTGGCGTTTTTCGAATCGGACGCCGGGAGACACGTCCTCGAGCGGATGCGCGAACTCGAGCTCCACCCGATCTCCTCGAACTACCTTCCCAAGCCTTCCGAAGCCGACACCGCGGAGATGCCGCTCGCTGGCAAGACCTTCGTCCTCACCGGCACGCTCAGCGTCGGGCGCGACGAAATGAAGCGCCTGCTCGAAAGCAAGGGCGCCAAGGTCAGTGGCAGCATTTCCAAGCAGACCGACTACCTCCTCGCCGGAGAAGGCGGCGGCTCCAAGCGCGACAAGGCGGAGAAGCTGGGCGTCAGCGTCATCAGCGAGGACGAAGCGCGGGCGATGATCTGAATCGCGGGTGGAAAAAAAGCCCGCCGCGGTGAACGGGCGGGCTCTTTGGAAACGCGGCGGGGATTATTCGTCGCTGCTCGTGTCGTCGGCATCACTTTGCTCCATTTCAGGAACAAGGACGGCGTCGATGGCGTGGATCACCCCGTTGCTGACGCGGATGTCCGGCTGTGTCACGGTGGCATCATTGATCATGATCTTATCGTCATTCACGGTCACCTGAAGCGTGGTGCTGGCGCTGGTGGAAACGGTGCCCGGGGTGAAATCGCCGGCCACCATTTCACCGGCCACCACGTGACCAAGGAGCACCTTGCTGAGCTGATCCTTGTTCTCGGGCTTCATCCATTCATCAAGCGTCTCCTGCGGGATCTTGTCGAAGGCCTTGTCGGTCGGAGCAAAAACCGTGTAGGGGCCGGGCTGATCGAGCACCTCCCGGAGGCCGGCGGCATCGACCGCCTTGTTCAGGGTGGTGAAATTCTCGGCGTCGCGAAGGGCGTCCGCGACCGTGCCGGTGGCATCGACGGTATCCCGCTTGGTGCGGGGCACGTTGGTCTTGCTGGGAGCTCCGGCGTCGCGCATTTCCCGCGCTCCGGTCGGTTGGTCGGTCGATTCATTGGGTCCGGTGGAGGTATCGGTCCGCTCGATCTGGCTGTTCTGGGCGGGGTCGCCCGTGATCTTTTTCTCACCTTGAGCAAGGATGGCCGGCGTGGCGGTGACAAGGCCCAAGGCAATGATGGAATTGCGAAGTTTCATTGGTTTGTTTGGTTTGGTTCGGGACATCCG
This sequence comes from Haloferula sargassicola, assembly GCF_040362925.1. NCBI lineage: Bacteria > Pseudomonadati > Verrucomicrobiota > Verrucomicrobiia > Verrucomicrobiales > Verrucomicrobiaceae > Haloferula > Haloferula sargassicola. The sequence goes on along the minus strand of NZ_BAABRI010000008.1, from coordinate 145,347 downwards.
CATCGACATCCAAAGCGGCGGATGCGGTGCCACCCTGCTCATCGCAGGCCCCGTTCCGTGACCCGCACAGTGGGCGTGAACGCGGGTAAAGCGCTGGATTTCATACCCCTACGCGGCCTCCCGATGACCGGTCCTGCTCCTGGTGCGCGCTTCCCGCCATGCGTTTCCCCCTCCCACGGGTGCAGGCTGCACCCGGTTTGGCAGGTCATTTCCAGCGCTGTGCGACCACCAGAGAGCCGACCACGAGCATCGCGCCCACCGCCAGCCCCCACCCTGCCGTCTCGTCCTTGAGGAAGAGCAGAGATTCCGTCATGCCGCAGATGGGGATCAGAAAACGATAGCCCGCCAACAGGGGCACCGGATGGCGGGTGGACAAGTGATTCCAGAGGCCGAAGGCGGCCGCCGAAACGAAGGCCAGCCAGCAGGTCAGCCCGATGACCGGCGGGGTCATCAATTGGCCCGCGTGCGCGAAGGCCGGAGCACCGGTGACCAGCAGCATCAGCCCGCCAACCCCAAGGGAAAACCCGGTGGCCGCCCGCGCCCCGATCGATGCCCGCATTTTCCCGAACTGGATGATTCCAACCGCCCCGAGGCCGGTGGCACCCATCATGAGAAGCGCGCCGAGCCCCGGCCGACCCGCGCCGGCACCGGGCGCGGCCGTCGCCAGCGTGATGCCCAGACCTCCGATGGCCAGCGCGATCCATTGGCGGCCACGGGGCCTGGGCGCGCCGGCGAGCAGGGGTGCCAGCACCATCCACCAGAAGCTCCCCGTTCCCGCCAGCAGTCCCGCCAGGCTGCCGCTGGCGACCGCGATCGCGAGGTAGAACAGCAGATACTGGCCGTAGGTCTGGGTCAGGGTGAAGCTGAGCAAAGTCGCTTTCCGGGTCGCCTTCACCTCGGTCCACGGTCGGCGGGCCACCGTCCAAAGCATCAGCCCCGCGAGGGAAAAACGCACTCCGGCGAACCACCAGTAATCGGTGAGGGCGAGGTCGAGTCCGGCTCGCGCCCAGATCGCGTAGACCGTCTTGATGCAGGGAAACGCGCTGCCCCACAGCACCGCACACAACAAGGCCGCGGGCAGAACCTTGAACCAGCGGTGATCACCCTCCACGGCGCGGAGACTCGACGAACTCCGCCAATCCGCAAGACCCATCCCCCGACTCCGGTCATCCGGCAGGCACCCAGCCAGCCCGCTGACAGACCGCGCGCAGGCCTCCTCGCTCGTGCTGCCGGCATCGGCCCGAGCCCCAGGCGTCGCAGGGTAGCTCCGCCGCGCGGTTTGGTCGGCTTCGTCGGGCACGTGGGCCGGGCGCGCGGCAGCTTCTGCCCGAGCAGGCCCCACGATGATCTCCAGCTCGGAACCTTCCGCGCCGCGCCCGGATGAGCGTCGCCATCCCGGATTCAGACGTTGACAGACCGCCCTCCAATGGTCTTCAAATGCGGATTCCGATCCCTGTTGGTCGGTTAATGCAATTACCTGCAACCCAAGCAACAACCCAAAACCCCTGATCCCATGATGACGCGAGAATCATTGTGTCTTACCGCTATTACCGCCGCTGTCCTGGCCATGCTGCCATCATCATCGCAAGCAGCCTTAACCAATCTCTACACCTTCAATGACGGGACCGTGAGCGACTCGGTAGGCAGCCAGAATGGAAATGCCGTCAACAACGTGGTCTTCTCGGGAGGGATGGCCGACCTATCCTCGAACATCGGTCAGAATGGCGGAGCTGGCAATGGTGCCTACATCAATCTGCCGAACGGCCTGGCTACCGCTGCGGCGAATGGCGGCACGGCCGGACAGTTCAGCTTTTCCGTTTGGTTCACCGTCTCCGAGAACCGGGGGTGGGCTCCGGTCGTCTCTTTCGGCAATTCAAACGGTGGCGAGGACGCGGGGGACGCGGGCAACAATGCCGATTATCTGCAGCTCATTCCCTTCGCTGGAACGGGGGCCAACCCGCTCCGGCTGACCTCCCACCAGGCGGGCAATAATACCGAGGGCTTTGTCGACACGATTTCCGCCCCGGTCGATACGCCCTTGAATGTCATCGGCGTTTTCAACCAGTCCGGCGGCCTGCCGGGCACGTTGGAAATGTTCGTTAACGGAATTTCCGTGGGCTCCGCTGCCATGGCCAACATGGACATCTCGAGTTTCACGAACGTGAACAACTGGCTGGGACGCAGCCAGTGGAACGACTCGACTTTCGACGGCATGTTCGACGAGTTTGCCATCTACGATACGGCGCTCACCTCCCTCGAGGCGGCATCGGTCTATGCCGCGGGTCCGACACCGGTCCCGGAACCGTCTTCGCTGGCCCTCGCTGCCGGCGCAGCGGCCCTGGGTTTCCGGCGCCGGCGGAAGTCGAACTGACCGACCCCTGCCGCTGATTTCCGGCCTGCCTGTCCTACCGACGGGCAGGCCTTTTTTCGGCGGTCTTGCAGGAGGGATCCGGGGACGGCGGTGAGCCCCGGACCATTTCCGCTTTCAACCCACCGCAATCCCCCCCAACCTCCGCGGCGGAACGAACCAAGCATCCTCAGACATGGCTTACGATCTCATCGTCATTGGAGGCGGACCCGGCGGCTACGTCGCTGCGATCCGCGCCGCCCAGCTCGGAAAAAAAGTCGCCTGCGTCGAGGCCGACCGCGCCGGCGGCACCTGCCTCAACTGGGGCTGCATCCCCACCAAGGCCCTGCTCAAAAACGCCGAGCTTTTCCATACGCTCTCCCACCGCGCGAAGGAGTTCGGCTTCTCCTTCGACAATCTGCAGTACGATTGGTCGTCCATCATCGGCCGCTCGCGCAAGGTCTCCGACCGCCTCGCCGGCGGCATCGAGTTTCTTTTCAAGAAGAACGGCGTGGAGTACGTCCGCGGCCACGGCTCCGTCACCGGCCCGAACACCGTAGAGGTGACCTCCGCCGATGGCTCCAAGTCTTCCGCCGAAGCCAAGAACATCATCATCGCCACCGGGGCGAAGTCCCGCCAGCTGCCGCCGCTGCCCTTCAACGGCAAGACCGTCATCGGATCGAAGGAAGCCATGGTGCTCGAGAAACAGCCGGAAAGCATGGTCATCATCGGCGCCGGGGCGATCGGCGTTGAATTCGCCTACATCTACAACGCTTTCGGCACCAAGGTGACCGTCGTCGAGATGCTGCCGACCATGGTCCCGGTCGAAGATACCGAGATCGGTGAGGCGCTGGAAAAATCCTTCACCAAGCAAGGCATCCGCTGCCTGGCCAACCACAAGGTCACCGCCACCGCCGACAAGGGCGACCACGTCGAGATCACCGTCGAGGGCGCCAAGGAAAACGGCATCATCAAGGCGGATGTCTGCCTGGTCGCCATCGGCGTCCAACCGGTGCTTCCCGGCGGCAATCCGCCCGAACTCACCGACCGCGGCTTCATCAAGGTCGGCGACCGCTATGAGACCTCGCTGCCGAACGTTTACGCCATCGGCGACGTCACCGGCCCGCCGCTGCTCGCCCACACCGCGTCCTTCGAGGCCCTGCAATGCGTCGATGGCCTTTTCGTCGAGGGCCACAAGGTGCGCAAGGTCAACCATTTCCCCGGCTGCACCTACTGCCACCCGCAGGTCGCCTCGGTCGGAAAAACCGAGCGTGCCCTCAAGGAGGAAGGAGTCGAATACACCGTCGGCAAGATTCCGTTCATGGCCATCGGCAAGGCCATCGCCGCCGGCGAGCCCGACGGCTTCGCCAAGCTGCTTTACGGCAAGAAGCACGGCGAGCTGTTGGGTGCCCACATCATTGGTGACAACGCCACCGAACTCATCGCCGAAATGGGCCTCGCCCTCGACCAGGAGCTCACCATCGACGAGATCCACGCCACCATCCACGCCCACCCGACGATGAGCGAGGTGATCCACGAGGCCACCCTGGCCGCCGAGGGCCACGCCATCCACTTCTAACCGTGGGCCGGGCGAAACATCGTCCGTCATGATTTTTTCCATCCAGCCCGGCGGATTCCCGCCGGGCTGGTTTTTCTGTCGGACCCCATCGGACCCGGGCGGCAATAGGACCACGACCGGACTTGCCCTCAATTGACCCTGCGATTACATCCTTGGGCATGAGCCAATGGTATTACTCCCACGACGGACAGCAGAAGGGCCCCGTCCCGGTGTCGGAACTCTCACGCCTGGCCTCGGCAGGAGATTTCGATCCGGAGACCGATCTCGTCTGGCGTGAGGGAATGCCGGATTGGCAGCCTGCCGTCACGGTGGACGACCTTCCCTTTGGCAAGCCCGCCGACCCGGTTCCGGTCGAGACCGTTGAAGCTTCCGCCCCGGGTCCTTCCCCCTACCAATCGCCGGTCGAGGCGCCGGCACCCACCCCGGCTCCCGCCTCCACCGCGCCCGTGCCCGTGGCCACGGCGGGCTTGGCGATCGCGTCGCTGGTCTGCGGCGTCATCGGCTTTTTCACCTGCTTCCTCTGGTGCCTTGCCATCCCCGCCGCGGTCGCCGCGATCATCACCGGGCACATGGCCGTTTCCAAAATCAAGGCCGAACCCGAACGACTGAAGGGCAAGGGCCTCGCCACTGCCGGCTTGGTCAGCGGCTATCTCGGCCTTCTGCTGGCGGTGCTCTACGGGATCGCCATGTTCTGGCTGGTGACCCGCAGCCCGGAGCAGATCGAAAACATGGACTGGATTCCCGAGCAGTACCGCGAGAGCATCTCCCACCAGATCGAAATGCAGCGCGAAATGCAGGAAAAAATCGAGCAGGAGCAGAACCGCTCGACGGAGCCATAAGCTCCCTCTCCCGTCCCGTCTCCTATCCACGGACTTCCCACCGCGCCGGCTCCCCGGCGCGGTCTTTATTTTGGATCGCCATGAATAGATCCGGAGGCGTCCCGGTCGAAGGAACCGAATCAGGAACCCAAGACCACACATGAAACCACTCATCCGTTTGCTCACCGTCGTCGTGGCCCTCGCCGGTGCCATCAGCACCGCCGAAGCCCACAGCCATCCCCGCGCCCATCGCTACGTCAAATATCGTAGTTCCTGCGGCTGCCCGGTCTACTACGAGCGCTACGTGGCCTTCTACGATTCCTGCGGCCATCCCGTCTTCCGCACGCGGACGGTGCCGGTGGTCCACCAGTGCCGGCCGGTGCGCGTCCACCGCCATGTCGATCGGTGCGAGCCGATAAGGCGCGCCCCCGTGCGGGCTGCGGTTTACGCTCGACCCGTCGTCCGCCCGCTGCCGGTCCGCCCGTGGCGTCGCTGAACGGGCTCAGCGATCGACAAGCGCCCTCAGCATCACATCCATCCCGCAGCGCTCGAACCCTGCCTCGCGCAGGCGCAGCCCTGCGGGAAATCCTTTTCCCTCCAACGGGGCCACCGCTCCTCCGCACAGCAGCGGGGCGAGGAACACGACCACTTCGTCGATCCACCCGTCGTCCATCCAGCGGCCGGCCATGCGGCCGCCACATTCCAGCAGCACCGCATTCACCCCGTCCTCACTGACGAGGCGACGGAGCATTCCCTCCGGATCGCCGGCCGGCACGATCCTCGTCCGGTGCCGGTTGGCATCCGTGAACAAGGGCGCGTTCATCGGCAGCGAGTCCGGAAGATCGGAGACCACGATCCTCCACGGCATCTCCCTGCCTTCCAAGTACTGGGTTTCCCGTAAATCCAGCCGCGGCCGGTCCGCGCGGACCGTCGCCCCGCTGGTCACCACCGCCCCCACCTCGGCGCGCAGCGACTGCACCCGCGCCCGGGCTGCCGCGCGGGTCAGCCACATTCCTTCCCCCGGAGGCCGGGTCAACCGCGCATCCAGGCTCATCGCCGTCTTCCAGATCACCCACGGCAGGCCGGTTCCCATCGCCTTGGCGAAAGGGCGGATCAGGCGAAGCGCCTCCGCCTCGAGAACCCCGGCTGTCACCGCCACCCCGGTCGATTGCAGCGCTGCCTCGGCGCGACCGGCGTGGGCGGGGTTCGGATCGGTGGCGGCATAGACGACTCTTGAGATGCCCGCCTCCCGGATCCCGTCCACGCACGGCGGCGTGCGGCCATGGGTCGAGCAAGGCTCCAGCGTCACAAAGATCGTCGCGCCGCGGATCGCCTCCGCGCCCACCCGCGTCCGCGCATCCGCCAGGGCCTCCCTTTCCGCGTGCGGCTGTCCGGCACGTCGATGCCAGCCCGCGCCGATCTCGCGACCTTCCTTGACGATCACCGCTCCGACCGGAGGATTCGGCGCGGTGCGGCCGACCCCCTTGCGCGCCTCCTCGAGCGCCCGTCGCATCCATCTCTCGTCATCGTCCACGGGCTTTCCATGCCGCGAAGTTTCATCCGCGACAACTCCGGGATTGAAGTGCGGCCGGATCGCATCCAACGTTTTGGATACTCGGATTTCGTATTCCGCCTCACCGCATCGACCCATGAAAACCAACATCCTGATCGCCATCCTCGCCCTCGCCGCGCTTCCCGCTGCCGCCGATGAAGCCAACGACGCCTACCTTCGCGGCATGGAAGCCATGAAGAACAACGACGCCGAAGGCGCCCAGAAGGCCTTCGCGGAAACCCTTCGCCTGCGTCCCGACCACCCCTACGCCCGCTACCAACTGGGACGGCTGAAGCAGGAGGCACCCATGATGAGCGCCCGCAAAAAGGAAGCCCAACTGGCCAGCGTGAGGCTGCCCGAGATCAACTTCGAGGAAGCCCCGCTGTCCGAGGCGGTGGCCGCCTTGAACGCCATGATCGAAACCGAGTCCGGCAAGACGCTCGGCAAGGAGAACGCCGTCATTCCGAACCTGATGGTGCAGGACTCCACCGGTCAGCTGGGAAAGAAGGAAGTCACCCTCCAGCTCAAGAACATTCCGGCCAACACGGTGCTCAACTACGTTCTCGATCAGGTGGGAGGACGGATCCGCTACGACGAGCACGCCACCTTGATCCTGCCCAAGGGTGACTGAAGATCCACGGACTTGCCAGCGGCGGAGTTCACCGCAAGCTGACTGCCGATGGACCGCGTTTGCATCACCGGGGGACACGGAACGCTCGGCCGCGCGTTGGCCGACGCCTTCCGGGCCGCCGGCGATCGTGTTTCGGCCCCCGGCCGGGACGAATTGGACGTCACGGACATGGGGTCAGTGACTTCCTTTTTCTCCTCCCATGACGGCTTTGACCTGTTGATCCTGAATGCCGGAGCGGCGGAAAACGTCCTTCTGGCCCGCTGTGATGTCGAATCGTGGGACCGACCGATGCAGGTCAACCTCCACGGCGCCTTCCGCTGCGCCCAAGCGGCCGCAAGGTCCATGCTGGAGTCGCGCCGCGGCCATCTGGTGTTCATTTCCAGCCACGCCGCCGATCATCCGTCAGCCGGGCAGGCGGCCTACGGGGCCTCCAAGGCCGGCCTGCATGGTCTCGTCCGGTCCCTGGCGCTCGAGCTCGGCCCCGCCAATATCCGGGCCAATGCGGTGCTCCCGGGATTTCTGGATACCCGCATGACCGACGATGTTTCCGATTCCCGCCGTGGCAGCGTGCTCCGGGACCACGCGCTCGGTCGCCTGAATACCTGTGAGTCGGTCGCCCGCTTCATCGTTCATCTCCATCACCACCTGCCCCATACCTCCGGCCAGCTTTTCCAGCTCGATTCCCGCCCCGGATGAGGAAATGCCGGATTGACCCGCCCCCTTCGTTCCCTAGTCTCCCTGCCCATGAAAGCCCTTCTGCCCGTCCTATTTCTCGCGCTGGCACACCTCTCGTGCAGCACCGCCAGCCGCACGGTCCAGACGGCGGGCAGGACGGTCAACGCCGCCAACCGCACCGTCGCCCGCTCCGGCGAAATCACCAGCGGAACCCTGCAAACCAGCTACCGCACCCGGGAACTTGCCAACCGCAGCTACGGCACGGTCCAGCGCACCTACTCGAACGCGCCCGGCACCGTCAACCGCACCCGCGGCACCATCGGCCGGCTCTACGACTCGATCGCGCGCAGTTTCCGCTGACCTCCCGGCTAGCCGGAAACCTTTCGCCCGCCCGACTCCGCCGGCTCGATCCGCAGCCAGCGCGTCTCCGGCGGCATCAGGTCGGGGAAACGGTCGGCCCACTCGGCCACCACCACCCCCCCCTGATCGAGCAGCTCGTCCCAGCCGATGGCCAGCAGCTCGTCCTCGCTCTCGAGCCGGTAAAAATCAAGGTGCACCAGCGGCAGCCGCCCTCCCGGATACTCGTGCAGCAGCGCGAAGGTCGGGCTGGTCGCCTCCGCCCCGCAGCCCAGCCCGCTCGCCAGTCCCTTGGTGAAGTGCGTCTTCCCCGCTCCCAGGCCGCCCACCAGAGCCAGCACCTCGCCGCCGGCCAGGCCCGCGGCGATTTCCTCCCCCAAGGCCACCATCGCGGCCGCATCGGCGACATGTCGTTCCACGGCCGGAAAAAACCCCAATCCAGAGGTCGGGAGAATCCTAAAAATTCCCTTGCCGCTTGGAAATCCCTGTGCTGTCCTCCCCGCCCGCCCGCGGAGTCGCGGGCTTTTTCCACCTCGAACCTTTTCCACGGCCATGGCCTACGCAGTGATCAAAACCGGCGGCAAGCAATACCGCGTCAAAGAAGGCGACCAACTCGACGTCGAGAACATGAACCTCGAAGAGGGCACCAAGATCGAGTTCGCCCCGCTCCTCGTGGGTGAAGGCGGCGACGTCAAGGTCGGTGCCCCGGTCGTTGACGGCTCCACCGTCACCGCCACCGTGCTCGGGAACTTCCGCGGCCCGAAGGGCATCGCCTTCAAGTTCAAGCGCCGCAAGGGCTTCCACAAGACCAAGGGCTTCCGCCGCGCGCTCACCAAGATCGAGATCAACTCCATCGCCTGATCTCCCCCTCCTGAAATTCCAACCATCTCCGACTCATGGCCCACAAAAAAGGACAAGGCTCCGTCAAGAACGGACGCGACTCCCGCTCCAAGCGCCTCGGCGTGAAGAAATTCGGTGGTGAGGTTGTCATTCCCGGCAACATCATCCTCCGCCAGCGCGGCACCAAGTGGCACCCCGGCAAGAACGTCTTCATGGGCAAGGACTACACCATCCACGCCGGCATCGAAGGCCGCGTCTACTTCGATCAGAACGGTCGCCGCGTGAACGTCCAAGCCGCAGAGGTCGCCGCCAACTGAGGCAGGCCTTCCTCGTTTTTTCAGAAGCCGCCTTCCCACCCGGGTCGGCGGTTTTTTCGTTTAGCGGGACAGATCTCCGAGGGCTCTTTTCTCATAGGTCCTATAGGTCCCATAAGACCTATTCCCAGCAGCCGGCCCCACTCATCTCTTGGCACCGCCCACCCGGCACTCCACCCTCACCTCATGTCCGCCGCCGACCTCAAAGCCATCCTTCTCGAAAAGTCCGTCCGCACCGGCACCTTCACCCTTGCCTCGGGTAAACAGAGCGACCTCTACATCGATTGCCGCGTCACCGCGCTCGACCCGGTCGGTGCCATCCTCATCGGCGAAATGGGCTGGGCCGCCGTGCGGGAAAAAATCCAGTCGGAAGGCCTCCACATCGACGCCATCGGCGGCATGACCATGGGGGCCGACCCCATTTCGCTCGCTGTCGGCATGACCTCCGCCCGCCTCCACCCCGACGAAGCCCTGCAGGTTTTCACCGTCCGCAAAGAGCCCAAGGGCCACGGCCAGGGCAAGCAGATCGAGGGCAACTTCAAGAGCGGCGACACCGTCATCGTCGTCGATGACGTCATCACCACCGGCGGCTCCACCCTGAAGGCCATCGACGCCATCGAGCGCGATGGCGGCAAGGTCGCCTTCGCGCTGGTGCTGGTCGATCGCGAGGAAGGCGGCCGCCAAGCCATTGAGGAACGCGGCATTCCGGTCGTATCCCTCTTCAGCCGCAGCTCCCTCCTCTAATGACCCGCCTTCACGGGTACGTCGTGCGGCCTTCAGGCCGTCGCGCTGCCGGAGAAACGCCCTGAAGGCCGCACGACAAACCCCGTTCGGCGAGCTCGTCACGGATCCTCCGCGAACGGATTCGCGGTCTGCCGGGTGTTCACCTCCCGCGGCATCCATTTCCAAGGATCCACGCCCTTCTCTCCGAACACAGCGATCCCGATCACCCCGACGTTCCGCGTGTAGCCATGCCGGCGGTTCGCATAAGAGTCCGCCACGCTGGAAAACTCGAACTTCGCCACCGTCTCCCAGCTCGTCCGCCAGCCCTTCACCTCCAGCGTTTCGCCCGCTGCGATGACATACCCGCGCTTGCGGACCGAGGCCGCCTTGCCATCGATCACGTCCAGCCCGTCCACGCTCAACACCACCTCGACCCGGCTGCGGCAGCGGTTTTTCACGACGATTGAGTAGTTCGATCCCGCCTTGCCCTCGACGAACAGCTTCCCGCCCGAGCGATAGGCCGGCCAGTAGCCGAAGCGCCCCTTGATCCCCCACTCCACCATCCCGCCCGCAACTTGGGTCAACGATTCCGTCTTGTAGCGGTAGCCGTTCATCGCCTCGACACCATCCTCGTCGTTGTAGTAGATCATCCCCGTCCCGGCCGGACCGTTGCTGCTCCGCACGAAGCTCTCCTTCTGCCAAGGATCCCGTACCTTTTCGCCGAAGCCGGTCGCCAGGCCAGGCCGCTCCTCCGCAGCCCGCGTCCTGGATTCCGGCTTTGCCGCATCCCGTGCACCCGCCGACGGAGCCATCTCCGCCATTCCGCCTTCCGGCACATAACTCGAACACGCAGCGAAAGCCAGTGCTCCACCCAGTGCGATCCATTTCCCGAATCCCTTCAGCCATGCAGTCATCTTCATGATGCTGGAAAACCAGCATTTCAAAACGCGGACGTCAATCCCTTTGTGCTATTTTTCCAGCATTTAAATTGCAGCTTTTCCAGCATCCCGTATGTTGCTGCCGATGAGCGACCCGAAAAACGCCGCCCTGGCGCGCCGCGAGCGGCAGGTGATGGACATCCTCTACCGCCTCGGCGAAGCCGGCGCGCAGGAAATCCTCGATGCCATGCCGGACCCGCCGACCTACTCGGCCGTCCGCGCGCTGCTCTCGACCATGGTCGAAAAGGACCTCCTCAAGCATCGCAAGGAATCGCGCCGCTATCTCTACCGCCCCGCGGTTTCTGAAAAAAAGGCCAAGCGCTCGGCGCTGAACAACCTGCTGGCAACCTTCTTCGACGGCCGACCGGAGAAGCTGGTCGCCTCCCTCCTCGACCCCGCCGACCAGAAACTCAGCGACGACGAAATCGCGAAGATCCGTGAGCTCATCGACCAGGAACCATGATCGCCGCCACCCTGATCTTCTCCGTCATCGCCGCCCTGCTGGTGGCGACGCTCGGCCGCCGCGAGCCCCGCCTCGCCGCCACGGCGCTCGTTTTCCTGCTGGCGATGCCGCTGCTCTCGCTGCTGCCGAAGATCGGCGTGTTGCCCGCGACCACGGAAGCGGCTCCGAGCTCGCGGCTGTTGCCGATGTTCTGGCTCGCCGGCTCGATCTTCCTGCTGCTGCGGCTGGCGGTTTCGCTGAACACCCTGCGTCGCTGGCGACACGAATCGGGGCTCCTCGATTCGATGCCGATCTCACCGCGCCGCCTTGCCGAGATCCGGCTTTTCGATTCTTTGGACGGCCCCGTCGCCGCCGGAATCCTGCGCCCGGTCGTGTTCGTTCCCTCGGCATGGCGCGGGTGGAGTCGGGAAACACGTGATGTGGTTCTTGCTCACGAGCTCGCCCACCTGCGTCGGCGCGATCCCTTGTGGCGGCTGCTCGGAGAGCTGGCCTGCGCGGTGCATTGGTTCAACCCCCTGTCTTGGTGGCTCAACCGGCGACTGGCGATGGAGGCGGAACACGCCTGCGATACGCAGGTGCTCCAGACCGGCGTCTCGGCGAAGCGCTATGCCGGGCTCCTGTGCGATCTCGCCTCCACCCGCCGCGTGCCGGCGATGGCGCTCTCGATGGCCCGGCCAAGTCTGCTGCGGCAACGGGTGCAGCGGCTTTTCCGCCCGGCGGGCGTCGTTTCCCCGCTGGTCACGGCGCTGCTGCTGGCGACGGTCGGAGTCTGCGCCGTGGCCGTGTCGGTCATCGGCAGGAGCAAGCGGCCAATACCGGTAGAGGAGGTCCGCCTGCGCCTGAGCGCCGATCCGTTTCCGGGGGATTGATGGAGCGCCGATGATGAAATCGGCATCTTCCGGATCGCCAAAGAAGCCGATTTCATCATCGGCGCTGCAAGACACACCCACCGACCCCTTGGTTTCCTCCCACCGAGGTGACAACTGCCTGGTCCGCGGCGCCTTGCTCCAACGCATCCACCGCCGCGACGAACTGGATCGCGGCGGATGCCCCCATCGCCTCGCCCAGCAGCTTGCGGGTGGAAACACGGGGGCCGCTCCAGTGGACCGACTCCTCCGCCGCGTCGAGCCGGGGAACGCCGTTTCGACCGTCGACCCACAAGGCATCGGCATCGACATCCAGCTCCGACCAGAGGCGGGCGAAGGCCTTGCCGCGATCCGGCTCGAGCGCGTAGCTGACCCCATCCGGCACCGCCAAGAGCTGCGGACCATCGCCATCCCGCTCCAGCAGCACCGCGGCCGCGCCTTCCGCCGCCAACATACGGGAGTCGTAGTAGCCGAGCGCCTCGGCGCTGAGCCAATCGGCTTCTTCGGGGGCCACGATCACGACCGCGTCGCAGTCGCCGCGCCCGAGCCACTCGGCGGCGAGGTCCAGCGCGATGAAAAACTCCGCGCCGTCGCCGATGATCGTGTCGTTCGGCGCGGTCGAGTTCGTCACCGCGGAAATGTGGCTGGCCGGCGCGTTGTAAACGGTCTCCGGAAACAGGATCGGGCTCGCCACCTTCGGATCCGCGAGCACCTCGCCATAGAAGCGGTTCGAGTAGTTCACGCAGCCGTTCATCATCGAGCAGATCACGCCGAGCCGCAGCTCGCCGCGCACGACCGAGTCGAACTTCTCCTGTCCGAGCGCCTCCAACACGGCGGCGGCCGAAAATTTCCCCACCGAACTCGCGCGACGCAGCCGCGGCGACTTCGGCAGCAGCGAGCGATCGGTCAGCGCCGGCACCTTGGCGATCGGCGTGCGCACGACTTCGCCGCCGGCCGTGGTGCGCTCGAGAAACTCCGGCTCGACCGGTTTGCCCGCAGCGAGGAATTCGCGCAGCGCGGGCACGCCCCAGCCGGCCGGGGAAACGACGCCGGTGCCGGTGATCGTGATCCGGCTCACGGCACGACCTCCCTTCCCATGACCAGCGTCGCGTTCGCGCCGCCGAAGCCGAACGAGTTGGTGAGCGCGTGTTTCACCTCGGCCTCCCGCGGCTCGCGGACGAGGTCGAATTTCACCACCGGATCGACCTCGCGGACGTTGAGGTTGGCGGGCAGCCACTCGCCGCGCAGCGCCATCAGGCAGATCACCGCCTCGACCGCGCCGGCGCCGCCGAGCAGGTGGCCGATGGCGGACTTGGTCGAACTGAGCTTGATGCCGGGCGTCGCGTCGCCGGCCCAGCGGGCGACGGCGTTGGCCTCGGCGACGTCGTTGAGCGGCGTGCCCGTGCCGTGGGAGTTGATGTAGTCGATCTGCCCCGGCTCGAGCCCGGCCATCCGGGTGGCGGCGGTCATGGTGAACAGCGCGGCATCGCCCTCCGGATGCGGCTGGGTGAGGTGGTGGATATCGGTCGCCGCGCCATAGCCGAGGACGGTGCCGAGGATTTCCGCGCCGCGCGCCTTGGCGGATTCCAGCGACTCGATGACCACGAAACCCGCGCCCTCGCCGATCGCGAGACCATCGCGGTGGGCATCGAAGGGCCGCGGAAGGCCGCCGGGCGAGAGCGCCTGGAGCGAGTCGAAGCCGGCAAAGACCATCTGCGCGAGCCCGTCGTAGCCGCCCGCGAGCACGCGGTCGGCGCGGCCCTCGCGGACGAGGTGGAAGGCGTGGCCGATCGCGTTCGCTCCCGAGGCGCAGGCATTGGAAAGGATCCGCAGCGGTCCGCCGATGCCGAGCGAGGCCATCATGCGGGTGAGCTGGCGTTGCGGCTGGTAGGTTTCGACCCGCGCGAGCTGGCCGCGTTTTTCGCCGGCCACGGCGCGCTGGTAGTAGTCCTCGCCGATCGGCATCGCGCCAGCGGAGGTGCCGATGCAGACCGGCATTTCCCCGGAGATTCCTGCCTGGGCGAGCGCCTCATGGGCGGCGACAAGCGCCATCCGCGTGCCGCGGTCGAACCGGTCCCACTCGCGGCGGGTCAGCGTGGAAACGGTCGGCCGCTCGGGCATGTCGGCCTGGCCGGCGGTGGCGACGCGTTGGCGGGAGACATCGAAGAGATCGACCGGACGAAACGCGGTCCGCCCGGCTCGGAAACCCTCGGCGTTTTCGGCGAAGCCAGCACCCATCGACGTGTGGATGCCCGCACCCGTGATCACCACGGTGCGAAGGTCGTCGATGCGCTGCTGGTCCGCTCGGTAGGCCACACTTTCCCGTTTTCCCGCTGGCCGAATGCCAGCCGCGGCAGCTAGGCAACCCCCGCCGGAGTTGTCAAATGCTGCTTCCCCGCTGGCACAGAACCCTGACCGATCACCGCGACGCGCCCGCCATCTTCCACGGCGAATCGGCGCTGAGCTTCGGTGCCATCGCGGAGCGGCTGGACGCGCTGCCCACCGCCACCGCCCCGGTCATCGCCACCGGAAGCGCGCTGGAAATCATCCTCGCCACCCTCCGCGGCTGGCGCGATGGCCAGCCGGTGGTGCCGGTCGAGCGGGCCGATGGCGCCCTGCCCGAGCTGGACGGCGTGCGTGAGGGCATCGCCCACGTGAAGCTCACCCCCGGCAACGACGGCCGCCCGCGCGGCGTGTGGTTCACGGCCGAGCAGCTCGCCGCCGATGCCGACCGGCTCGTCGCCGCCATGGGCCTGCGCCGCGACACCCCGAACCTCGCCACCGTTTCGCTGACCCACTCCTACGGCTACTCCTCGATCGTCCTGCCGCTGCTGCTCCACGGCATCCCGCTGCAGACCGTCGAAGTCCCCTTTCCGGCGGTCGTGTCGGCGGCTTGGAAAAACCATGCCCGCATCGTGTTGGCGGCCGTGCCCTCGATGTGGCGGGCCTGGCATCGCTCCGGGATTTTGGAAAACGCGCCCATCGCCCTCGCCCTCTCGGCCGGTGCCCCGCTCGCGCTGGAGCTCGAACAGGCCGTGTGGGACGCCCAAGGCCTGAAGCTCCACAATTTCTACGGCGCCTCCGAGTGCGGCGGCATTTCCTACGACGCCACCGACCGGCCCCGCACCGACGCCGCCGACCTCGGCAGCCCGCTCCTCGGCGTCGAGGTCCGGCTGTCGGACGACGGACGTTTCCTCATCGAAAGCGACGCCGTGGCCACCTGCTACGACCTCCACCGTAGCGGCGAGGTCCTCGGCGAGGGCCGATTCCTCACGCCCGACCACGGCCACCTCGCCGCCGACCACCTGATCCTCGACGCCCGCGGCGGCGAGCACATCAACGTCGCCGGCCGCAAGCTCGGCCCGGGCCGCATCGAGGCCGCGCTGAAAAGCACCGGCCTGGTCGATCGCATCCGCGTCTTCGGCCTGCCCAGCCCGGATCCCGAACGCGTCGAGGAAGTGGCCGCCCTTGTCCCGCCCGGCACCGACACCACCGCGCTGCGCCGCGCCGCCTCCACCCACCTCGCCGGCTGGGAAATCCCGCGCCACTGGTTCACCAGCCGCCACGAAAGCGACTTCTCCCTCACCCGCCCCGAGCTGCGGAAAAAGCACGCCAGCGGAACACTGAACACTGAACACTGAACACTGAACACTGAACACTGAACACTGAACACTGATCACTCGGCACTGCTCGCCCCAGCGAGCTGCACCTTCGCCGTCGCCAGCACCCTCTCGCCGACTTTCACCTCGCCGCCAATCTGGATCATGGGCCCGAGCCGGCCCTCAACCGTGGCGGAAATCTCCAGCACCTCGCCCGGCACCGCCGCGCCGAGGATCTTCGCGCCGCGGATCCCGGTCAGGAGCAAGCCCTCGACCGCCGGAATTTCCGGGTCGCTCTGCGCCGCCACCCCGCCGAGCTGGGCGATCGCCTCGAGCAGGATCACGCCGGGCATCAGCGGGTTGCCCGGGAAATGCCCGGCCAGGAAGGCCTCGTCGCCGCGCACCGTGTAGCGGCCGAGCGCCCGCTTGCCGCCCTCCAGCTCGGTGATTTCATCGACGAAGCGGAACTCGGGACCGTGCGGCAGGGCATCAAGGGCGGACATGCCCGAAGTCACCCTGAAACCCGCCCCGCCGGCAACTCCGGAGGCCCGCAACCACCGCAATATCCGCGCATTCCGTGCTTGGCCGGAATCCGCGGGGCGGATTATGTTTGAAACGTCTCGCATGCCTCCCGCCGATCCATCCGTCCTGCCTAACACCAGCGCCCCCCTCGCGCAGGCGCGTTCGTGGTGTTGGTGGCCGTTCGAAACGATCGCCGCGCTGGGGGCCTTCGCCTACTGGGGTGTTGCTGGGCTTTTGATCACGCTGCTTGCGATTCCGCTCTGCCTCATCCTGCCGAAGCGCCGTGGCGAAATCTTCGGCCGCTCGCTGCTTCACCACGCCTTCCGGATCTTCGTCCGCTACCTGCGGATCACCGGGCTGGTGCACGCCGATCTCGACTCGCTCAAGCCGCTCCGCGCGCGCAAGGACCCGGTCATCATCGCCCCGAATCACACCTCGCTGTGGGACGCCGTGTTTGTGATCGCCTGCCTGCCGCAGCCGATCTGCATCATGAAGGAGTCGATCCTCTGCAACCCCTTCCTCGGCGGCGGCGCGCGCCTCGCCGGCTACATCCCGAACGGCTCGTCCTCGCGGCTGATCCGCGACGCCTCCGACGCCCTCTCGCATGGCGGCCAGCTCCTCCTTTTCCCCGAAGGCACCCGCACCAAGCACGGCGCGCGCTGGATCAACCCGCTCAAGGGCGGCTGCGCGCTCATCGCCCGCCACGCCGGGGTGCCGGTGCTGCCGGTCTACATCCGCAGCAACACCCGTTTCCTCGAAAAAGGATGGCCGCTGTGGAAACGGCCGGAGTTTCCGATCCGCATGAGCTTCGAGCTCGGCGCGGAGATGGTTTCCGACGAAGGCGAGAGCGCGAAGGAGTTCACCTGCCGCCTCGAACAGGGCTACCGGGAAAACCTCTCCCGCCCGCACAAGCTGCGGCGTCAGGTGGCGGAGTAGTTCTTCCGGAGGGCGGGCTCGTTCAAGAGGCGGGCTCTTCACCCATAGGTCTTATAGGACCCATAGGACCTATTCCCTGGCAGCCGCCAGCCGCGCCGCCCCGGTTACCCGCCTCCTCCCATTTTCCCCCGATTCCGCATTCGACAAGCCGCCGGGGCCGCCCCTACCTTCGCGCGCCGCGCGCACCCGAACCGCCTCCGCGCGCGCCGACCAGACTCATGAAAGCCATTCTTGCCCTCGAAGACGGCCGTGTTTTCCACGGACGAGCCTTTGGTCAGCCCGGCACCAGCACCGGCGAAATCTGTTTCAACACCTCGATGACCGGCTACCAGGAGGTCATCACCGATCCGTCCTACCGTGGCCAGATCGTGACCATGACCTACCCGCAGATCGGCAACTATGGGGTCAACCCGGACGACGCCGAGTCCGCCAGCCCGCACGTCCGCGGCTTCGTCATCGGCGAGCTTTCCCCGGTGGCCTCGAACTACCGCTCGCGCCAGACGCTGGCCGAGTATTTCACCGAGCACGGCATCCTCGGCATCGAGTGGGTCGACACCCGCGCGCTCACCAAGCACCTCCGCTCGGCCGGCGCCATGCGCGCCTGCCTGACCACCGAGCTTTCGGAAAACGAGGCCATCGAGACCGCGAAAAACTCCGCCCCGATGGAAGGCGCCGACCTCGTGCAGGAGGTCACCACCGCCGAGGGATACTCGTGGGAGCAGGACAGCCGTCGTTTCACCCTGCCCAATACCGTCACCGGCCAGGAGGACAACTGGGCCGCGCTGCCGCCGATCAAGCACCGCATCGTGGCCTACGATTTCGGCATCAAATACAACATCCTCCGCCGCCTCCGGCAGTCGGGCTTCGACGTCCAGGTCGTCAACTCCCGCACCAAGGCCGAGGACGTGCTTTCGCTGAATCCCGACGGCGTCTTCCTCTCCAACGGCCCCGGCGACCCCGCCGCGCTCGGCTACATCCACGAGGAAATCAAGAAGCTCATCGGCAAGAAGCCCATCTTCGGCATCTGCCTCGGCAACCAGATCCTCGGGCACGTCTTCGGGGGCAAGACCTTCAAGCTGAAGTTCGGCCACCGCGGCGGCAACCAGCCGGTCAAGGACCTGCGCAGCGGCAAGATCTCGATCACCTCGCAAAATCACGGTTTCTCGGTCGATCCCGATACCTTCAGGTCCGACGTCGAGGTGACTCACATCAACCTCAACGACGACACCGTCGAAGGCATCCGCCACAAGGACCACCCGGTCTTCAGCGTCCAATACCACCCCGAAGCCGCCCCCGGCCCGAACGACGCGACCTACTTCTTCGATGAGTTCGCCGCGCTGATCGACTCGACGAAATAGAACCTCGAATGGACGCGAATGGACGCGAATTGGTGTTGAAAGACGAAGCGCACGCGATCGTCGGCGGCGCCATGGAAGTCCACAACGGATTGGGATTCGGATTGAATGAGAAGCCCTATGAGAATGCTCTCGTCGTGGAATTCACCCACCGCGGGATTCCCTTCGTCCAGCAGCCTCGATTCCCGGTTCTCTGGCGGAATGTCAAAGTCGGTGAGTTCATCCCCGACTTGATCGCCTTCGAAAGAATCGTGGTCGATACCAAGACCATCGAACAGATCACCGACCACGAACGCGGTCAGATGCTCAACTACCTCCGCATCACCCAATTCCCCCTCGGCCTGATCATCAACTTCAAGCACCGCCGCCTCCAATGGGAACGAATCGTTCTCACCCTGACCCGTTAGGTTCCCAAAACCCATTCGCGCAAATCCGCGTTCATTCGCGGTAAATTCTTCATGAACACCATCGTCACCGGTCTCCAGTGGGGAGACGAAGGCAAGGGCAAGATCGTCGATTACCTCACCGAATCCGCCGACGTCGTCGTTCGCGGCCAGGGTGGGAACAACGCGGGCCACACGGTCATCGCGCGCGGCACGAAGTACATCCTGCACCTGCTCCCCTCCGGCATCCTGTGGGATGGCAAAACCAACGTCATCGGCAACGGCGTCGTCCTCGATCCGGTCGGTCTGGTCGCGGAAATCGAGCGCATCGAAGCCCAGGGCGTCTCGATCACGCCGGACAAGCTCCTCATTTCCGACCGCGCGCACGTCGTGCTGCCGCTGCACAAGGAGCTGGACGCCGCCCGCGAGCTGTCGCTCGGCGACCGCAAGATCGGCACCACCAAGCGCGGCATCGGCCCGACCTATGCCGACAAGGTGAACCGCTGCGGCCTGCGCGTCGCCGACCTGCTCGACGAAAAGTTCGCCCGCGAGACGATCGCCCACCGCACCGCCGACGCCAACGAGGTGCTGGCCCGCTTCGACCTGCCAACCTTCGATGCCGACCAACAGGCCGACGAGGTCTTCAAGGCCTTTGAGCGCCTCCGCCCTCACGTCGCCAACACCATCCCGGTCCTCCACAAGGCCTGGAAGGCCGGCAGCAACATCCTCTTCGAGGGAGCCCAGGGCACGCTGCTCGACATCGACTTCGGCACCTTTCCCTTTGTCACCTCTTCGAACACCACCTCGGGCGGCTGCTGCACCGGCTCCGGCCTGCCGCCAACCGCCATCGACCAGGTCGTCGGTGTTTGCAAGGCCTACACCACCCGCGTTGGATCAGGTCCGTTCCCGACGATGGACGAAGGCCTCTCGCAGTATCTCCACGACCTCGGCCGCGAGTTCGGCGCCACCACCGGCCGCCCGCGGGGCTGCGGCTGGCTGGATGCGGTCCTGCTCCGCCAGGGATGCATGGTCAACGGCACCACCGGCCTCGCCGTGACCAACCTCGACGGCCTCGACAACTACGAGACCCTCCGTATTTGCGCCGCCTACGAGATCGATGGCGAACGCCACGAACTGGCCCCCGCCGACCGCCACGCCTGGGACCGCGCCGTGCCGATCTACGAGGAACTGCCCGGCTGGATGAGCGACACCAGTGGCTGCACCGCCTACGCACAACTCCCCGACAACGCCAAGGCCTACCTGAAGCGCCTGTCCGAGCTCTGCGACACCCCGATCCAATTCGTCGGCGTCGGCCCCGATCGCGACCAGACGCTGGTGGTTTGAACCCCGGAGGGTCAATGGGTCATTTGAGAAGTTCAACAACCCGGCAACCCCGTGGCAACCGTTCCATCCTCGGGTTCAGGGGAGCACCCGGGACAAGTCGCCACGCGGCGCCGTGGCCTCGTTCGTCAGAACCGAAGCCAAACCGGCCAGGGGATGTCCCGCGCTTTGCACATGGAGGTTGATCTTTTCCACGAGCTGCCAGGTTGTTGAAATCATCGACTCATGTGTATTTCACTCCTTTTCCCGCGTTGTGATCCTTCACGCAGCGGTTCACATCGATCGTGGTCAGGATGACCCAAATGAACCAGACGATCGCCATCAAGAGCGGGGCACCGATCAAAGCTCCTGCCGCAGCGGCTCCGGCTCCGTCGTCGTTCCCTGCCTCACGGGCAGCGGCTGACGCCCCGCCCCCCAGGATCACCGGTATGCAGAACGCCAGGATCTGGGAAACAACAAAGATCGCCTGGTTGGCGATGCCTCTCATGATCTTCCCCGGCTTGATGTAAGCCAGAACGGGAAGACCGATCGCTGCCAGCACGATACTGGCGCATCCGGCAGTGCCGGGATTGATTCCCACAACGGCAACCTGCGGTTGCTGGGTGCGGGGCGGGTCTAGGGGTGTATGGGGTTCCATGGATTCAAAACGGAAGTGAGGGTTCCTTCCCGGTCACTGCGGCGAGGACTTCTGGAGCACGTTCGATGTCCGCCAAACCGATGGTCTGGAGGGAGAGGTATTCCGAAACAGGTCGCCACTCGGAGGACCCGACCATGACCATCTCCGCGGTGCGGCGGATCCGCTCGGATTCCACCAGGCCGAGGAATTCAAATCTCGTCAGGGGTCCTCGGAGCGCTCCGGACCCATCGGCCAGGAAGCAGAAGCTCTTCGCATTCATGGTTCATCGGACCAAGGTCCGGGCGGCATTGAGGATATCCAGCGTGGATCCGGTGGATTCGAAGAAATTACGACGCTTCTGCTGTTCGAGGCCCATCTCTTCCGCCACTTGCTGACGTTGTCGGCTGTATTGTTGGGCCTGCTGTTCGCTAATCTGAGCGTCCGCCCGTCCCCGGGAGGCATTCAGGTAGGCGGAATCAGAACCGGCTCCCAGGCTGGCCACCGTGGGACCTCCCGTGGTGCAACTTGCCAGAAGGAATGCAGCCCCCGCGAGGCTGAACAGGATTCGGGTGTTATGTCTTTTCATGGTCGTTCTAACGAAGAATAAATAGAGGCTCTCCCATGCTCATCACCAGAAACCCAGGAAGGTGGCCGAAGAGCGATGGATAACCTGAGGGTTGTGCCGGGTTGAGAGTTCCCGGGCCTCCGCTTGGCTCATCCGCTCGGCGTGGCGGTATTGCTGCCCGTCGTTTTCGATCATGTGGGTGTATTGGCGGTTGGCTTCCACCTGATCGACGTCCGCCGCAAAATACCCGGCATTGGGCTGGTTGGGATTGATGCAGGAAGGGATGAGACCTCCCATCCCTATCAGCACGATCATCTTATGTGTTATTTTCATCTCTTACGATATTAGGGAGCGGACCCTCCACCGAGGTCCGACCTGATCTCGGAGTCGGTTTCCTGGGGACCCAGATGTTGAAGCAGCACCTCAAGACCGTGTCTCATCGCCATGGCGGCCACTTCTCGTCGATCGAGATCAAGCTGCTGCGCGAGGGCCTCAAGCTGTTCCCCGACCTCCTCGGTGACATGGAGATTCTCGATCATTCGTTCCTGCGGACGGCTACGACGCCCTACGTAGTCAGTTTGACTACGTTAGGCAATACTGAATTGGCGAAATTCGGGAAACGGGGCAGTCTGGGGCCATGTCCTCTCAGAAACGACGGGTATCCGCCCCCATCCGGCTCGATCCTGAAACCTTGGAATTGGTGAAGGTGGCGTCCGAGCGGACGGGGCTGGCCCAAGCCGACATCCTGCGACTCTGCCTTGCCATCGGGTTGGAGGATCTCCGCAAGCTGAACTATCAGATCCCGACGGTCCTCTCCGACGCCGCAGCCCGGACGGAACGTCGCCCGGTGCGCTACCCTGACGGGCGGAATCTCGACAACCTCAAGGTGGCGGAACCGGATCCGGAGGCCTAGTCCGGCGCGGCCTGCGACCGAGGGCCGATTGGGGCTTGATCGCCGCGCGTGAAAATCACCTTCTCGCAGCACGTCCTTCCCCGCTTCATGGAGACCGCGCCTCACACCCCCGCCCACATCGCCATCATCATGGACGGCAATGGCCGTTGGGCGAAGGAGCGTGGTCTGCCGCGGCGCGATGGCCACCGCGCCGGCGCCGAGTCGGTGCGCGAATGCGTGGAGGCCTGCAAACAACTAGGCATCCAGTACCTCACCCTCTACGCTTTCTCCTCGGAAAACTGGAATCGTCCGCCCGCCGAGATCACCGCGCTGATGGCACTGCTCGAGCGCTTTCTCGAGCAGAAGGCCGAGGAGATGATGAAGCAGGACGTGCGGCTCCAGGCCATCGGCCACCTCGATCGCCTGCCGCCGAAGACCCGCGCCAAGCTCGACGCCGCCATTTCCCGCACCTCGCGCAACCGCTCGCTGACGCTCGTCCTGGCGCTTTCTTATGGCTCGCGCGAAGAAATCACCGAAGCCGCCCGCTCACTGGTCGA
Organism: Haloferula sargassicola; assembly: GCF_040362925.1. Lineage (NCBI taxonomy): Bacteria > Pseudomonadati > Verrucomicrobiota > Verrucomicrobiia > Verrucomicrobiales > Verrucomicrobiaceae > Haloferula > Haloferula sargassicola. Next base: position 122,478 of record NZ_BAABRI010000008.1, on the reverse strand, counting down.
GGATGCCGCCGCGGGAAAAATCAGCCCGGCCGACGTGACGCAGGATCTCTTCGCCTCCCGCCTCTACACCGCCGGCATCCCGGATCCCGATCTGCTGATCCGCACGTCGGGCGAGCTGCGGGTTTCCAATTTCCTGTTGTGGCAGATCAGCTACGCCGAGATCGTCATCTATCGAAAATTCTGGCCCGATTTCAAACAGGCGGACCTGATGGACGCGGTGGCCGAGTTTTCACGTAGGCACCGGCGATTCGGCGGACTTTGAGCGCCGGGCGGCCTTCCTAGGCCCTTGCCTTCCCGCCCGGAAGTTCCCAATCTCCCCAGCCGCCCAAATCCATGGCAACCCAGGAACAAACCATTCTCCTCGTCGACCAGGATCACGACTTCCTGGACTGGGCGACCAAGCACCTGACTGCGGACGGGGTGCGCATCCTGCGTTGCGACAATTCGGACAACGCGGTCAAGGTCGTCGCCAAAACCGAGATCGATGTCGTCATCGCCGATCTCCAGCTCCAGCCCTTCGACGGCATGGAGCTTCTCGGCAAGATCCGCCTGACCTCTCCGGAAACCCTGGTCATCCTGACCGCCGGTTTTCCCAGCACCGGGCAGGTCATCGAAGCCACCCAGCAAGGTGCCCATGATGTGATGCGCAAGGAGGCGCTGCCCTTCGAGCTGCGGCCGGTGGTGGAAAACGCGCTGCAGGTTGCCGAGGATCGGCGCGGGGCCGAGCATCGCGAGTCCGAGCCGCAGGCGACCGATGCCCGCGTCAAGATCATCGGCGTGTCCCGCGCGTTGCAGGACGTGTTCAAGATCGTCGGCCGCGTCGCCCGCTCGGACGCGCCCGTGCTGGTCACCGGCGAGTCCGGGTCCGGCAAGGAACTGGTGGCCACCGCCGTGCACGAATACTCGCCGCGCCGGCAGCGGGAATTCCTGGCCATCAACTGCGGCGCGATCCCCGAGAATCTCCTCGAGAGCGAGCTTTTCGGTCACGAAAAGGGGGCCTTCACCGGTGCCATCGCCAAGCGCGAGGGCCGCTTCGAACAGGCCGATGGCGGCACGCTTTTCCTCGACGAGATCGGGGAGATGCCGCTCTCCGTGCAGGTCAAGCTGCTGCGCGTGCTGCAGGACGGCACCTTTTCCCGCGTGGGCTCCAACGAGACGATCAAGGCCGATGCCCGGATCGTCGCCGCCACCAACAAAAACCTCGCCGAGGAGGTCAGCGCCGGTCGTTTCCGCGAAGACCTCTACTACCGCCTGAACGTGGTGGAGGTGAAGCTTCCCGCCCTGCGCGAGCGGCCGGAGGACATCCCGCTGCTGGCCGAGTTTTTCCTTCAGAAAATCACCCGGAAAAATGGCATGGCCCGCATCCGCTTGTCGTCCGAGGCGATCAGCTCGCTGCAGGCCCACCACTGGCCCGGCAATGTCCGCGAGCTGGAAAACACCATCGCCCGGGCTTGCGCGCTGGCCTCATCGAACGTGCTCCTGCCCGCCGACCTGCCCCTCGCGGTCGCGCCGGAGCAAATCAACGGCCTCAACAAGGCGATCGACAGTCTGCTCGACCGCATGCCGTCCCAGGGCGGTTACAAGTGGCTGCAGGAAATGATCGCCTCGCGCGCCTTGGAGCGGAATGACGGGGATTTCAAGAAAGCATCGAAGATTCTCGGTCTGACCCAGGCCTCCTTCCGCGAGTGGAATTCGCAGGCCTGATCACCCGGCGGCCCTTGCAGGAACTCCGCGCCTCAGCCTAGCATCGGTCATGCGTTCGTTCGGCTTGTTGCTGGTCTGCCTGGCCACGGTGTTCGGGAGCCGGGGACTGGCGGCCACCGGTCCCGGCGACATCCCGGCCTACCGGCACGGCATCGAAGCGCTCTCCGGCGAGCTGTGGAGCGTGGCGGCCACCCGTTTCCGCGAGGCGCTGGCCACTCCGGACCTCGATCCCGAGGCCCGGCCGACCGTCCTGCTGCGGCTGGCGGAAGCGCTGGTCCGCGACCGGAAGCCGGACGAGGCGTTGCGCGTGCTGGCCGAACCCGCGCTGGAATCCGTGCCGGAGAGGAATTTCTGGACCGGCCAGGCGCAGATCGAGCGCGGCCACTTCATTGAGGCTCTCACCGCCTTTTCCAAGCTTCCGGAAAAATCGCCGTTGGATCGCGAGGCGCTGCTCACCCGGGCCCTGGTGCAAGCCGCCCTCGGCGATCTGGAAGGCTCGGTGGAGTCCTTCGACCGGCTGGGCCGCGAGCGCAACGCGCCGGTGCGCGCCTTGCTGCTGAAAGCCGAGACGCTGCTCGATGCCGGCCAGCCGGAAAAGGCCATCGCCGCGCTGCCCCAGACCGACGACCTCGCCCCCTCCGCCGCCAAGCGGGCGGCCTTGCTGCGCGGGATCGCCCTGCTCGATCTCGGCAAGGCGACCGAGGCGGAAACGATCTTCCTGAGGCTGTCCCAGCCCGCGGAGGCAGAAGGACAAAGCCTGCGGGATTTCCACCTGGCCACCATCCAGCTGGCCAAGGCACGCCTCGCCAACGGCGCCATCCAGGCCGCGGCCGACGGGCTGCTGGCCTTCATCCAGCAGAACCCGGACTCGCCGGTGCTCAACGACGCGTTTTCCACGCTGCTCCGCTGCCTCCCCGCCGAGCCGGCCCCGAACGATCCGATCCTCGCCCGGCTCCGCGAATGGGCGCCGGCGCCGCCCGAAGCACCCGCCGGATTGCTGGCGGAAGCCTCGAACGCCGCTGGATCCTGGCCGACCGCCATGCCGGATACCCTGGGCGCCGAGGCCCTCTACTACCTCGCGCTGGCCACCCGCCGCCTCGCAGTGCCGGATGCCCCCCTGCAGGCCCGCCGCCTGCTGGTCCGCCTCAGGAAACAGTATCCCGACCATCCGCTCGTCGCCCGCTCCCTGCTCGAACTCGGACGATGGGACCTCGAGGCGGGGCGCAAGGAGCAGGCCGCGGCCCACTTCGCCTTGCTGGAAAAGCTCGGCGACCACTCACCCGGCGAGCTGCGTGCGGAGGGGCTCGCCCTCGAGGCCAGATCGAATTTCGAGGATGGCGACTTCGCCCGTGCCGGCGAACTTTTCGACCAGGCCGCGGCCCTGCTCGACGACGACCGCGGACGGGTGGCGCGGCACAACGCAGCGGTGGCCCTGCTGGCCGCCGGGCAGCTGGAGGCCTTCGATCAGGTTTCCTCCAAAGTCGATGAGCCGGAGCTGGCCAGCGACCTCGCCCTCGAGCGCGGCATTTTCCTCGCCTCGAAACGCGATCCTGAAGCACTGGCCACGCTGAAATCGTTCATCGCCCTGCATCCGGGCCACCCGCGGATGGCCGAAGCCCACCTCCACGCCGCGCTCGCCGCGCTCGACGCCCTGCCGCCCGACCCGGATACCGCCCGCTCCCAGCTTGCCGAAATCGAGAACGACCAAAGGAGTTCGCTGCCGGCCGCCACCCTGGCCCTCGTCGAAATCCGGCTCGCCGAGGCCTCGGGTGATTGGACCGCCGCCGCCTCCCGCGCCGCCACGTTTCTCGATAACCACCCGGGTGATCCCGAACGCCCCACCATTCTCTATGAGCGGGGGCGTTCTCTTTTTCAGAACAAGGACTTCAACGAAGCCGCCGTGGTTCTCAAAACGCTGGTCGGCAAATTTCCGGACCATCCCGACGCCCCCGCCGCGCTGCTGCTCGCCGCACGAGCCGCCGCCAGCGGGGCCACCGACCAGTCGCGAAAGGAAAGCATCGACCTCTTCCAGCAGCTCGCCGGCATGGACTCACCGTTCCGCGACTTCGCCAAGCTGGAGCTGGCCGACCTCTATATCCTGCGCTCTGACCTCGACCACGCCATCGACCTTCTGGAGCCGTGGTTTGAAGAGCTCGACCCGAAGGATCCCTTGCTCGTCGACGTCGGGCTGAAGCTTGGCGAGGCGCTCTACGCCCGCGCACAGGAGAACCAGGAATACCTGGAGAAGGCGCTCACGGTGCAGGACCGCCTGCTGTCGCTGCTGCCCAAGGACGCGCCTTCACGCCAGGCGATCTTTTACCAGAAAGGTCTGACTCTTGAACAATTCGGAGATCGGGATGACGAAGCCCTCAACGCCTACATGGAAGTCATCGAACAGGCTTCGGAAACTCCGGAAGGCGACTGGAAGGCGATCGAAGACTGCGGGCGGAGCGCCCTCCGCATCCTGGAAAAGCGCGGCGAATGGTCCGCCGCCATGAAGCTCGCCAACCGCATCGCCGGCCTCAACGGCCCCAATGCCGCCGAAGCGCTGGAGCGGGCCAAGACGCTGCGGCTCCAGCACTACATCTACGAGGAGTGACGTAGCTCAATCCCCGGTAAGCGCGTCGATGAGCAGGGGCTCGCCGGTCTGCATGTCCACCACCCCGAAGCCCACCTTCCATTCCCACCATGACCAGGGGATGTCCCGTTTTTCCGCGGCGTCACGAACCTGCCGGGCATACCGTCGCCGCGATGCGGGATCGGCATCGCGCACACAGCCGAACTCGCCGAGGTGCACCGGTCGCCCGAAGTTCTCCGACCAGGCCTTCGCCTTGTCGAGGAGGCGCTCGACGGACGAGATCGACGACGGATTCGGCCGAGCTTCCGGGTCGCTGTAAGCTGCATACCAACGGGCCAGGTTTTCCACCGGGGCCTGCGCCGGGCTGGACGGAGGACCTGGAAAACGGATGTCCTCGACGCTTTGGAAGCCGACCCACGCTGCTTTCTGGTGGGTGAAGGGAAATGGATCATAACAATGAAAGGTGAGGATCACCCGCTTCTCGGACTGCGGGATCCAGAGCTGGCCGAGCTGGTCCGCCACCGCCCATCGCCCGGGGTCGAGAAACACGATCCGCTCCGGGTCGATGGCGCGGATTTCGGTGAGCACCTGCTGGTGGAGGTCATTGAGCACGCTCCCATGCAGTCCTCCCGTGGGTTCGTTGAGAAGCTCGTAGGCCAAGAGAGGCGACCACGCTTTGAAGTGCGCGGCGATCGTCTTCCATCCATCGATGAAATCCTGCCGATGCCCGTCGGGATCCTCCTCCAGCGCCTTGAAGCCATGCCAGTCGAGAATCATGTGAAGCTTGCGTTTCTCCGCCTGCTTCAGGACCGGCTCCAGCTCCTCGAGCAAGCCCGGGGAAATTTCACCATTCTCTATGCGGTGATGCCATCCCACCGGCACGCGGATATGATCGAAGCCCGCGTCCGCGATGCGGTCGATGTCCTCCGGTCCATACGGCACCCCCCACGACCCCACGGGGGCCTCCCAGCAATTCCCCAGATTGACGCCTCGCTTCAGGGCCGCGGCCCAGTCATGGGCAGGAGTTTTCCCGGAAACGGGATGCATCTCCGGACGATCGGAGGGTGCCGCCGCCCTGGCCCTGAAGCGGAGTGTCACCGGCTTGCCCCCCTCGACCGTGAGCTGCTGCACCAGCGGTCGACCCAGCCACGACGCGCCGACTTCGCGTCCCGCCAAAGGCCAATCCGCCGCTGGTGGAAAGGGGGCCCAGGGAGAAGTCCAGCCCTCGATTCCCGCGGAGAAAGACCCGTTGGTGACGCTGGATCCTTCAGCCTCAACGTCGTCCCACAGGATTTCCTGACGCCAGACGACGCCGGTGCTTTGCTCCTCCCACGGCCCGATGAAGCTCAGCTCGGCCTTGCCGCTCGCCGGCGGGGTGAAGCGAAGCGTCGCCGCCGTCCACTGCCAGGCATCGATCGGAAACGTGAGATCCCGCGTCTCGCCCGGCGGTCCCGGGTCCATCCACGCTCCGGCGACCGTCAGCGCCAGGTTGTCGATCACCTGACCGCCCTCCGCCATCTTGAGCTGCAGCCGGGCCTGCTCCGCCAGCTTCACCGGCGGCTCCTCCGCCATCACCACGCCGGCCAGGAAGACCATCAGGGATTTCATGCCCCCTGCTATCGTTTCGAGGACTTGCCGTCACTCCCGGACTCCGCTTGGCTGGCCGCCATGGAGCACCACGTTTATTTCTGGCTGAAACCCGAGCACTTGAACGAGGCCGACCGCGCCGCTTTTGAAGCCGGGCTGGATTCCCTGTTCACGATTCCGGGCTGCATCGGCGGCTTCTGGGGCCGACCGGCACCGGTCATGCCCCGGCCGGTGATCGATTCCACGTGGCACTATGGCACCTCGATGCATTTCCCGGACGTGGAAACGCAGGACGTTTATCAGGTCCACGAAACCCACGAGGCTTTCATCGGGAACTTCTCCTCCTGGTGGGAAAAGGTGGAAGTCCGCGACCTGGCCAAAGGTTGATCGCGGACTTCCGTAAGTCGTGCCTTACGGCATGACCGCCCTCAGGCGGGCAAAGAGCTTGCCATCGGCCGCGTTGCTCGCGGGGATCGCCACGCTCACCGCATCCGGCGATCCGCTGTCGTCCACCGTCACCGTCACGCCGTTCGCTTCGTTTGCACTCTCCGCACCGATCTCAACGCTGGTCCATTCCCCCTCCAAGTCGGAATCATATTCCAGAGCAAGAGTCGCCAGCCCGAGGCTGTCCGCATTGCGGGCGAAATCGAGCTGAAGGCCTCCTTCCACCGGCGTGGTCGCCACCAGCAGTGAAGAGCCATCTCCAGCCAGGGGATCGCCGCCGAGGATCCACTCGAGACCATTCGCGACGTCGTCGCCATCCGGGTCCTCATCAAAGCCAGCTTCATGACCGGGCGAACCATCGAGACCATTGCCTGCCGCCCAGGTATCATACGGTGAAGCCACCGTGGTGGAAGTCAGGGTCACCCGAGATGAATCCGAGTAGCTCAGGGAGAAGGTGTTGATCCCCACCGTCAGCGAGGCGCCTTGGGCAAGCCCGGCGAAGCTGCCTTGCAAGGTGCCGCCGCCATAGTCAATGATGGTGAACTTGGTTCCCGCGGGAATCAGGCCCGATCCGATCTGATGCAAGACGAGGTTTGCACCGGAAATATCCATCGCACCCGTCACCGTCACGCTATCGGAAAGTTCGATTTCCCGATCCAGCTGCACATCATACGTGCTGCCCGACTCCAGGGTGAGCTGCGAGCAGTAGAACTCCCCCGTGCCTTCGACACCGGGAGCAAGCGTGGCACCGCTGCGGACGGTCACCGGCGAGAAATCGCTCACTCCAAACCCGGCCAGCGTTCCTTCGGTGATATCCGTGTCGCCGCTGAAGTCGTTGTAACCGGTGATCGCCAGTGTTCCCTCACCCGTTTTGAGGATCCCACCTGCGCCGGCAATGTAGCCGGACAACTCGATGGTATGCTCGCCCGTGTTGATCTCCACATCTTCACCGAGACCCGTCAGGTTCATGTCGATGTCCGAACTCCAGTCCGCCAGCGCACCGATCATGGCCTCACCCACGTTGAACTCGTAGAGCGAGGATGCAGAGGTAATCCCCATGTCTCCGATATTCATCTCCCCGCCGTTGAGGTTGAAGATGCCGGTTCCCGTCGTCAGGAAGGCCCCGAGCTCAAGATTCCGCGCATTGAGCACCCCGCCGTTCTGAGTGAAGGTGGCGGCGATCGGTCCGAGAGCGATGCCGAGGCGTTTCGCCGGCATGTCGATCAGACCGTCGTTCAACACATACGACGCCACCGTGGCGGGATCGTTGGTGGCACCGACAAAGACATACTCATGACCCGTCGGATTGAAGGTGAAAACGCCTCCGTTCTGCACCACGGATGAACTCCCGCCATCTCGGCCGAACACCAGCGAGTCGTTGATGGCGCCCTCGACCGTCAGCGAGGCCCCGGGCTGAATCGTCACATTCGATGAATTGCCCGGACCGCTGCCGAGCCAGACCACACCTCCCCCGGTGATGGTGGTATCACCTGTCAGAGTGAAGTCGGCATGGTAGCCGATCAGCCCGGCGAAGGAGTTGGTTCCCTCCAGGGAAACATCCCCCTCCTCGGCAAGCATGCTGCCGGTGAAGACCGAGGTCCCCGTCAAGTTCGCTGCCAGCGTGCCGGCCTCCAGGGACAACTCGCCCCCGATCTGGTTACTACCCGCCATCGTCAGTGTTCCGCCCTTGACCACCAGAGAGCTCCCGGAGTTCAGGTCGACGCCGAGTGTCAATTCACCGTCGCCTGTCTTCTCAAGCCCGCCGGAGGTCTCGATCGAGCCGCTCCCTGTGAAGGTGTAATCGTTTGTCGCATTATCGACCACCAGTGTGCCGGTCGACACGTCTTCGGTCACATCGATGTCCGGGACCGAGGAGCCGGAATCATCGAACGTCACCGGATCGCCATCGGCGAAGGCCACCGCCGACGATCCGTCGCTCCAGTTCGGGCTGGTGAAATCCCACTGGTTCGCGGTGCCGTCACCGGTCCAGACGAGATCACGGCGACTGGTACCGAAGACCACATCCGACCAGGACTGGCCGATGCGTATTTCATCATGCTTGACGGTTCTCCCATTGACAAAGGCAGCCATGGAAAGGCCATTAAATGACATATCGGAGGCAGCGATCTTTGACAGGGTAGGAATTCCGGGCTCGGTGGCGGACACCGGGTTTTGATAGACGTAAACGTCGTCGTCACCGGGCTGGAAGTCGATGCGCAGGACGTAGAAATTCACGCCGGTGCTGCCGGGGCCGATGGTCGTGGTGGTGCCCCCGGTTCTCAGCCCGACGACGGGGAGATTGGTATCGTTCCCCACTCCGCCGATCCGGCCGGGATCACCCAGGTCATCCCGGTGAAATTCGAATTCGTAGAACAGGCTCGTACCATCGGGCTGTTGCAGGAAGCTGATATAGAGTGTTTTGCCGTCGGCGCCAACATTCCCATCGGCATCCAGAAATCCGGCGGCATCAAAGACGCCACCCGGCGAGGTATCAAGATAACGTCCGGCCCGCTGCTGGTTTAGGACACGGGAGGCGTTCCCGGTCGATTCGTCATCAAGTCCGTCGGGAGCGTTGGCTCCGGCGGAGAGGCTTCCGTCCACCACCAGTCCCCCCGCACCATTCACAGCGGCCCAGTCACCGTTCCACCCGAGCCCGCCACGGTCTCCCGGCAGTGTCCCCGAAGGATACGCGAAGCCATCGTAGGCAAGCAGGCCGGGAGGAGCCGCCAACACCGTCAGATTCGCCGCGTCGGTCGTCACGCTGCCGGCCCCGTTGGTGGCGGTGAGGGTGTAGTTTCCCTCGCTTGCGGCAGCCAGGTTCTCCAGCACGAGCGAGCTTGCCGTTTGGCCGGGCAGGACCTCGCCATTCTTGGACCATTGCAAGCTGGGAGCCGGCAGGCCGAAAGTGCCGGCGGTCAGCTTGACGCTCGACCCCTCGTAGCCGGTCACCGTGGCAGCGGGCTGCTGTGTGATCACCGGAGCCACGTCCGCGGGAGCCGCGACTTCTTCCCAGCTCAACCCGAGGCGTACCTCGTCGTGGGCCACGGTGCGGTCGTTGTCGAAGGCACCGAAGGAAATCCCGTCGAAAGACATGTCGGCGGCACCCAGACGGGTCAAGGTGGCGGTTGCCGGCTCGCTGACCGAGCCGGGATTCCGATACACGTAAACATCATCATTGCCGGGTTTAAAATCGATCCGGACGATGTAGAAGTTCACCTCGGTGCTGCCCGTTCCAATGAGGGTATGCGTTCCGTTGGGGGCCCTCAGATTGACATTGTCACCGCCTTGGTCGTTGCCGATGCCGGCGATCCGGCCCGGGTCGCCAAGATTGCCGCGGTGAAACTCGAACTCGTAGTATTTGCTCGTTCCGTTCGGCTGCTGGGTAAAGCTGACGTAAACCGTGGTGCCATCCGCGCCGATGCGATTCGAGCCGTCCACCAATCCCGCTGCGGCAAACGGCCCGGTGGAGGAGACATCCAATGCCCTGCCCACCCGCCGGGAGTTGATCAAGGCACAGTGGTTTCCCGAAGACCGGCTGTCATAGCCCGGGGCGGCGTGGGAGCCGGCCGTCAGGCTTCCCGGCTCCACATCGCCTGTGCCATTGTTGACGGTGATCCAGGGACCGGACCAACCGATGCCTCCATTTTGACCGCTCAGCGTGTCGAAGCCCTCGGGATAGTCGAATCCCTCATAAGCCAGAGGAACCGCGGTCAGTTCGTGAGTGATGAGCCCACAGCAGAATACTCCCAACAAGGCCGGGAAAGGCCGGTATCTCAATTTCATGGGTTTGAAGGGTTTTTCCATCCCCCCCGCGATGCCCGCTGAGCCGGGATCGGAGGACGATGGATGTCTCCCCTTCTGTTAACGGAACGAGGCCGGCATGGAGATGCCTGAATGACAGACCGGCAACGAATGCTGAAGTTACCGTTCGGAGAAGCTGGAAAGGAAAGCTGTAAAGCCCGACGCCGCCGCCGAGGGATGGCTTACGCCTTCCACATCGCTTCGATTTCCTCGAGCGAGCGGCCCTTCGTTTCCGGCATCATGAAGCGCACCCACAGCAGCTGGAGAAGCATCATGGCAGCGAAAAAGGCGAACAGATAGCCCGGTTCGACACGGCTGATGACGAAGGGGAACACGGTGGTCAAGAGAGCTGCGCAAATCCAGTGGGTGGAGCTCCCGAGCGCCTGCCCGGCCGCCCGCCGGTCGTTGGGGAAAATCTCCGAAATGAACACCCAGATCACCGCTCCCTGACCGACGGCATGAGCGGCGATGAAGGCCATGAGAGCCGCCAGCACCATCAGCCCGACCGGCCCCAGCATCTTGGAAACCTCCGTCTTGGTGTCGCTGGCCATGCCCTCGACCACGGACGGCGACGCGTTTTCGGGAAACACCACTTCGTCGCCGGGATACCATGGTTCCGCCGTCAGCGCGGTGAGCTTTTTCCTGGAAGCGGCATAGCCCTCGTCGAACGCCTGCCGGTCCTTCCCGGCCATGAAACGCTCGCCCCTTTCGACTTTCGCCAGCGTGGAGGCCGAGGCGGCAAGGTCGCCGGCCGCCGAGGCCACCTTCAACACCGGCGTGGACAGGAAGACCCAAGAACAAAGCCCCAACGATACGATGTAGCCGAAGGACCCGATGTAGAGCAACGCACGTCGGCCGATGCGGTCGATCATCCACAGCCCGACGAACGTGAACACGAGGTTGGTGAGCCCGAGGGCGATCGACGCCTTCAGGGTATCATCGACCCCCGCCAGGCCGAGCAGGCGCGGCGCAAAGTAGAAGACGATGTTGATTCCGGAAAACTGGTTGAAGACCGCGATCAGAATCGCCAGCAGGATCGGAGTCTTCAGACGCTTGGACCAGAAGCTGCCGCTCGGCCCCGCGATGCTGGCGGACTCCGAAACCTCGGAGCAGAGCCTCTCGATCTGCTGCGCGTTGAAGCCCGGATTGATTTCCCGGAAAATCCGGGCGGCCTCCTCTTTCCGCCCGGCGTGAGTGATCAGCCACCGCGGGCTCTCGGGCAGCCCGAAGGAGAGCACCAGATAAACCAGCGCCGGCAATGCCTCGATTCCCAGCATCCAGCGCCAAGCCACATCCATGTCCATGCTACGGCCGAAGGCGTAGTTGGACACGAGGGCGATGAGGATGCCGAACACGATGTTGAACTGGAACATGCCCGCGAGCTTCCCCCGCGAGCCGGCGGGCGAGATTTCCGAAATGAACATCGGGGCCGCCACCGTCGCCGCCCCGACTCCGAGCCCGCCGATGAAGCGCGCGACCATGAAAGTGTAGACCTCCGGCGCGAGACCGGATCCCAGCGCCGAGACGAAGTAGAGGAGACCTACCCAGATCAGGGTCTTACGTCGCCCGAGCTTTTCGGCCGGGATGCCTCCGAACATCGCTCCGATCACCGTCCCCCACAGGGCCATCCCCGTCGCGAGCCCGTGGGTGGCGGCATCGAGCTGCCAAAGCCGCTGGAAGGTTTCCTCCGCTCCGGAGATGACAATGGTGTCAAATCCGAAAAGAAATCCGGCCAAAGCCGCCGTAATCGACCAATAGATGAGCCTGTTCATGATGGGTTTCCCGATTGCTCGAATCGGTCTGGGGATCGAGGCGGATTCCCGGCCATCACGCAAGCCATCAGGCTGTCTCCGCACGGGCGATGCTTGGCAGCTTTGCCACGCTGCAAGGACAGGAACTGTTCCCCGCACCATTTCCAACGCGATATCCCGGGCAAGGTTTTGCTACTTCCCAGCTGCTTTGCAGACCTTCCGACCTTTCCCTGACATGAGTGCCTCCACCTCTCGATTGCTTTCGTTTCTGCTCGTCCTGCCCGCCGCGGCCGCGCCCATCGACACCGGACGGCTGCTTCGGGAAATGACCGACTACGACGCGGTGGCCCGCTGGCCCGGTCCGGCCTATCACTGCCTTCAGGCGAGCAGCCACGACCGGCGCACCACCGCACCGGGCGAGCCGGGGTGGTTCGCCAACGACGACCACACCCAGTATCTCCGGGAAGAGCGGAAGCACGGCCGCGCGGAAAAGGTCATGCTCGATGAGGATGGCCCCGGAGCCATGGTGCGCTTCTGGCTGACCACCGTGGAAAACAAGAGCGGTACGCTGCGCGTCTACCTCGATCACTCGGACGAACCTACTCTGGAGTTCCCGGCCTTTGACCTCATGTCCGGCAGCCTTGAGCTGGACCGCACCCTGCTCCTGCCCCATCCCGGGTATGCCCGCGAAGGCAATGGCGGAAACACGCTCATGCTTCCCGTTCCCTTCGCCCGGCATTGCAAGGTGACGTGGGAAGAAAAGGGCTCCGGACCCAGATACTACCAGATCAACGTCCGCCGCTACGCCCCGGGAACCGAAGTGCGGACCTTCACCCGCAGCGATCTCGTGACCTTCAGGGACGCGCTGAACGAAACCGCCACCCGTCTCGCCTCCCCGCCCGAACCGCCACGCACCGGCACCGCCCGACTTGAAGGACCCCTGGTGCCGAAGATTACAAAAACCCTCGATCTCCCCCCCGGCCCGGCCGCCGTTTCATGCATCCGTGCGAAAATCCCCGTCAGCGAAGACGCCGGCACCACCCGCCTGCTCCGCTCGTTGATCGTGAAGCTGGACTTTGATGATGAAACCACGGCGTGGTGCCCGCTCGGGGATTTTTTCGGTAGCGGAGCCGGTCTCAACTCCCTGCAAAGCTGGTACCGCACCATCGATGCCGACGGCACGCTCACCTGCCGTTGGGTGATGCCCTATCGCCGCTCGGGATCCATCAGCATCGAAAACCTCGGAGACCTGCCTGCCGAGGTCTCGCTGGAAGCCTCCACCAAGCCATGGTCGTGGGACGCAGACTCCATGCACTTCCACACCGCGTGGCACTCGGAGCACGATCTCGACACCCCGCCGGTGCGCGACTGGAACTTCGCCCGACTCAGGGGCAGGGGCGTCTATGTGGGCGACACCCTCTCCCTCTTCAACCGCATCGCCACCTGGTATGGCGAGGGCGACGAAAAAATCCTCGTCGATGCCGACCCGGCCCTCCGGCACTTGGGCACCGGCACCGAGGACTATTACAACTATTCCTTCGCCCCGAGGGGCATCATGCAGACCCCCTTCGCCAACCAGATCCGTGTCGACCAGCCGGCCACCCAGGGCCACAACGTCCTCACCCGGACCCGTCACCTGGACGCCATACCTTTCGAGCGCTCCCTGGATTTCGATATCGAGTTGATGTCGTGGAAAAGGACACGCCTCAACTATGCCGCTACCACCTACTGGTATGGCTTTCCCGGCATCACCGCCAACGTCACCCCGGAGCCCGACGAGGCGCTTGCGCCGGTTCCCACGCTCGAGGAAGCCATGAATCCACCGGCTTTCGAGGGCGTTTCCGACGCGGAGCTTCTCCGAATCGTGGACCAAAGCGACGGTCTGGTGACGGAGGTTCAAGACATGAGCCCCTTCGGATTCGACAGCTGGAGCCGCGGAGCCCAGCTGCTCGTCAAGGCATCGAAGAAAGGCGACTTCGTAACCATGGATCTCCCTGCGCCGAACGCTGGGAACCACCGGATATGGGTCGCCGCCACCCAAGCCGTCGATTACGGGAACCTCCGCTTCACTATCAATGGGAGTCCTTCCCGGGCCATCCACCGCGGCTTCGCTCCTGAGGTGCGAGCCGCAGAACCCCTGGACCTCGGCGTGTTCAAGCCGGTCGATGGCCGATACCGGATCACCGCCGAGGTTTCCGGCACCTCGGCATCCTCGGAAGGTGCCCGCTTTTACTTCGGTCTCGATTCTTTCCGGATGGAAAAGCCCTGAGCGGAAAAGGCCGTCTTACGCTCCGCTTCGCGAGGCCTTCGGAAGACGCTTCCGGATCGATTGCTTCAGCGAAAAGAATCGGCCGCCACGTGAACTCCCACGCAGCGGCCGACCCACCCAATACCTTGAACGAAAGCTCAAATCCGTCGGCGAACCAGCAGGAAGGGCAGCGCGCCAAGCGAGAGCAGCAAGCTCGAAACCTCGGGCACGGTGTAAACCGCCTGGAGACCATTGAATGGAGCCTCGCCCGACCCCAGGCCGTTGTCGTATGAGACCGTGATCATCCCCGTGGCATCTGCGACCAGTCCACTCAGAACCACGTAGTCGCCTCCCAGCGTCAGCGTGTGGGACACCGGGCTGCCCCCGTCTCCAGTGATCGTTCCCGTAGTGGTTGCCGTATGCAGACCGTTGACGTCGGTGACGGCGAAAGTGGTGTCACGGTTGTCGGTATCACCGGCACCGTAGAGATAGAGATCCACCATCGTGCCCGGGCCGAACCCGGTGATTTCCACGGTGCGGGGATCACCGAAACCGATGAGATAGTCGCGCATCAGGTTGACTGCATCGGTCGCCACGGCGCCAATGTTGGTCGATCCGGCGAGAATGCCGAAGGCACCCGTCCCGTCCGGACCGGCGGCATGGATCGTTACTCCGAGCGTGGTGGCGAGGCCTTGGGAGTCCACCAAGCCCGGAACGGAGACGTTGGTGGTCCAGAATCCGAATTCGCCCGGCGGACCGGTGAAGGCCGAATTGTCCACGACCGTCACTTCATTCCAGACCGTTCCGGAGTCAGGAGCGGCGGCGGTTCCCGAATACAAGGCCGTGACCTCTCCGTCCGGGTGATTGTCGGTCAGACCGAAATCAATGTTCACGGTCACAGCCGAGACCACCGAACCGGCGGTCGTCAGCAGGGGCAGGGCGAAGCCCAGCAGGCAGGATCTGGATGTCGATTTTTTCATGTTGCGATGGGGATTTTGGAAACCGACCACCCTCATCCTGAGAGCAATCGGCTCCTCATAAGATCGCCCGTACTGAAGGCTCAGAAAAAGGAGAATGGGAACGGCTCCGAACCAAGCTGCCATCACAAGTTCGTGATGATGTCAGCCCGCCACCACGAATCCCCCGCCTCCCGGCTCGCTATTTCCAGACCGAATCCAATGCGAAGAGGCTGAGTCGGTCGAAGTGGACCTTGCCCCCCTCGGCGATCAGCTCCACGGGGGGGGCCTGCTGCTCCAGATAGCGGGCCACATAGGTTCCATTCACGAAAACCTCACAGGTCCCCACGTCGGAAAAGACCCTCAGGTGCACCTTTCCTTCATCCTCCACCTGCGTCCCTCCGGCGCCGGAAAACGTCTTCGTCGCCGAATCCCAGGCAAAGGGCTCCCCAAAAATCCGGAAGCCGAAGCGCTGGGCATCGGTTGCCTCCAGATCAATGGTGGCATCGATTTCAAACGACTTGCCCTCAATCGAGGCCAGGCTGCCGAGGTCGGTGCCATCGGTCGTGATATCCGTGTTTTCGGCGATCGCTTTTCGGAGAGATTCCACCTCCTTGGACGGTTCGATCCACAAACGCGGTTTGCCATCGAAGCTGCGCAGGCGAAAATCCATCGGCAGTGACATCTGAAGACTGAAAGGCGCTCCGTGAAAGGAAGCGATGTCACCCCGCATCCAGCCGATGTGAACCCGCCGGCCGTCCGGGGCATGGTCATAGCTCTGACCGGCATAGACATTGCCCCAATAATTCCGCTGCGGCGCGCTGCTTGGCTCGAATTTGCGGCCGTCGAAATCTCCGATCATGTAAACCCCGTTCGCCCCCCATACGATCCAGCGAACCTGGTCCGGATCCCCTTCCAAGGGCAGCGGGAACAGGTCCGGGCACTCCGAGTCACCCGGGATCTGATAGGTGGAGGTCTGTTCCCAGCTCACCAAATCCTTGGAGACATGAATTCCGTATTCGCTGCCATCATGATAGAGCGCCATGACCCAACGCCGGCTCGGGTCATGCCAGAACACCTTCGGATCCCGGTTGCCGCCGATGATATGATCGATCACCGGATTGCCGGCGAACTTGCTGAATGTCCTTCCCCCATCGTTGCTGTAAGCCACTCCTTGCGTGGCCTTTTTTCCCGGCACGATGCTACCCTCACCCCAAGCGGTGAAAGCGAGGCCGATGCCGGGGTTCGAGGTGATCGGCAGGCCGCTGTGCTTCGGGGGCACGATAAAGCCCGAACCTGAAAACATCACCCCCAGCTCGCCCGGCCACAGTGCGGGCGGCCTCTCCACCCAATGGAACAGGTCATCGCTCACCGCATGACCCCAGGTCATGTTGTCCCAGAAGACGTTGTAAGGATTGTGCTGATAGCATAAATGCCATTTCCCCTCCGAATACACCAACCCGTTCGGATCATTGAGCCAGCCGCGGCGGCTGGTGAAGTGGTACCGGGGACGCCGGGATTCATGATAAACCTCCTCTTCACCGGGAAAGGTGTCGGAGAGCACCACCTTGTCCCACGCCGCCTTCAGGTCACTGGAAATCCGGCCTGACACGGTGATCGTCTCACCCTGCAGATTCGCCAGATCCGTGAAGACCCAGTGGTCCGGCCGCTCGGCCAGGGCCACCGTCGCATAACTCATCCAGCCGTCCTGGGAGCGGAATACGAATCTCCGGCTTTTGCCCTGATCCATCACGATGGGCCAGACGAGGTAACGCTTGTTCACCATCAGCTTTTTCTCCACCTCCAGCACCCGCGCATCGCTGCTCAGCCCAAACTGATCGACGCTGATGTGGCCCCATCCCTCCTTGCGGCGGTCGATCACCTCGATCCGGACCCGATCCCCATCGAACTTCGAGACGTCCCACGTGTGCCATTCGAGCTTTTCGCTCCCTCCGGGATGCACATTCGGCCCCACGGCCGTGAACAGCAGCTTGCCGGTTTCCGAACGCAGGTTCACGCAGGTTTCCCCCTCGAAGCCTCCGCCTCCGATCAGGAAATTCAGATACGGTCGGGTGATTTCGAACGCCGGTGAAACCGCTTTGCCGGTCGCTTCGTCGCCCCCGTGATAACTTGAAAGGTAGCCCGCGCCTTCGAAGCCGGAAACTTCCATCTGGTTCGGCAAGGAGCCCGTCACCGGAGCTTCGCCGAAGGCCTTCCCCGTCACTTTCCAGTCTCCGAAGCCGCCGTCGTCGAAGCCGGCCACCAGCACGTCCTCGGCACTCCGCGCCGGCACGACGGAACCCAGGAGACAGCCGGCCATCACGGTTTTCAAAAAGTGGTTCACGATTCTTTGCATGTAAGGTATGTGCCCGTTTTACGTAGAAGCTGGAAAGCGCCCTTTCACCAATCAGCCACCTCTTGCCTTATCAGGTTCAACAAGTTGTAAACCCCAAAACCCATGAAAACCCCCGACGCGGCCCGTCCGCGATTTCAGGTAATTGCAGCGCAGATCCGGGAGGACCTCGCCTCCGGCCGCTATGGATCGGAGGGCCGCATGCCCAGCGAATCCCAGCTCACCAAGCGTTTCAGTGTCTCCCGGCCAACCATCGCGCGGGCGCTGCAGGTGCTCTCCAACGAAGGCCTGATCGAACGCCGTGCCGGCTCCGGCACCTTTGCCAGGCCGGGTGGCAAGCTGTCAGCCTCCAGCAAGCTTTTCGCCCTCCTCATCCCCGAGCTGGGGAATACCGAGATCTTTCAGCTGATCTGCGGCGAGCTCGCCTCCCTGGCCCGCATGCATGACTACGGCCTCGTCTGGGGGAACTCGGAACACCCCCGGCTCGACTCCGAACTCACGGTTCAAAATGCCATCCAGCTCTGCCGCCAGTTCATCGACCGCAACGTGTCCGGCGTGTTTCACGCCCCCCACGAACTGGTGAAGGAAAAGGAAGAGGGTAACCGGCAAATCGCGGTCATGCTGCGGGAGGCCGGCATCCCCGTGGTGCTGCTCGACCGCGACCTCACCCCCTTCCCCTCACGCAGCGACTTCGACCTCGCCAGCGTCGATAACGTGGCGGGAGGTTTCATGCTGGCCGACCACCTGCTGAAACTCGGCTGCCGCCGGCTCCACTTCGTCGCCCGGCCGCTCTCCGCCCAGACCGTCGAAGCGCGCATCGCCGGCGTGCGCGAGGCCGTTTCCCGTCGCAACCTGCCCTGCGATCCGAACTGGGTCCACATCGGCAACCCGGAGGATCGGAAATTCGTCAAAAGCCTGCTCGGGCCCGCCCGACCGGATGCCTACCTCTGCGCCAACGACCACACGGCCGCCATCCTGATGCGGGAATTTCAGAAAATGAACGTCCGCGTTCCCGAGGACATCCGCGTGGTGGGTTTTGACGACGTCAAATTCGCCACCCTCGTCTCGCCCCCGTTGACCACCATTCAGCAGCCCTGCCGGGAAATCGCGCTCACGGCCTTCCGTGCCATGATGGACCGGGTCTCTGACCCGACGCTGCCACCATGCCACATGTCACTGCCCCCGCGGCTTGTCATCCGCGATTCCTGCGGAGCCTACATTCAACAGAGCCCCGCCAAAACCCACGACAATCCGTGGGCGAGCTGACGGCCGGTCAACCGGCCCGCCGGACGGCGAGCCTCACGAAGCGGCAGCGGGCCGACTTTTCCAGCCTCACCGTGACTTCGAAGGGCGGAGAGCTTCCCTCGACCGAAAGCGTGATTCCTCCGAGATAAGTGCCCATTCCCCGGCTGATCGGAATCGCGTGCCACGGCCCCGCGAGATCGTCGCTCCACTCCAGAACCAGCTCATCTCCTTCCAGAGGCAGCGCTCTGAGCTGGAAATCCAAAACCAGTCCGCTCCCCGGCTCCCGGACCTCCGGCGACGGAGCATCCGCCTGCCGGGGATCGCCACCCAACAGCCACTCCAGACCATTCGGCACGCCATCTCCGTCCGGATCCTGATTGAAACCGGAGTCAGCTCCCCGCAGGTCAACCGTTGCTTCCCAGCTGAGATAGGGATCGATGGCCAGGGCCTGCTGCCAGGTCGCTGACAAGCGCACCTCGTCATGGGCCACGGATCGACCGTTCACGAAAGCACCGAAGGAAAGCCCGTTGAAGGAGAGATCCCCCACATCCGCCATCTCCAGCGTGGCCACCGCCGGCTCGGACAAGTCGGTGGGATTTCGGTAAACCCGGACGTCATCGCCACCCGGCTTGAAGTCGATCCGCACCACGTAAAGGTTCACGGCGGTATTTCCCGGCCCGATCACCGGCTGCCCGCCGTTCGGCAAACGCAGGTGGACATCGTCACCGGAGCGATCATTGCCCACGCCCGCGATCCGCCCCGGATCGCCGAGGTGATCGCGATGAAATTCGAATTCGTAAAACAGGCTGGTCCCGTTCGGCTGTTGCAGAAAGCTGACATACAGCGTTTTGCCGTCCGCCCCGATGCACCCTCGATCGTCCAGATAGCCGGCAAGCCCGAAAGGCCCGACCGGGCGGGTGTCCAACCACCTCCCCACCCGCCTTCCATTCGGCAGATCGCTGTGTTGACCTTGGGATTCCTCCGCGTAGCCCTCCGGAGAAACCGCGGCTGCATCGAGGCTGTCCGCCACGAGATCGGCGCTGCCATGGTCGACCAGCTCCCAAGGGCCCAGCCAACCCGTGCCACCGTCTTTTCCCGACAAGGCCGCCGAACCGCTTGGATAGTCGAAAGGCTCATACGCCATTGGACCGGAAAAGGGCAGCGGCGATCCCGTGCTTAGCGCCACGTCGTCCACCAGAAGTTCCATCATGGCGGCCGGCGGGCTCGTGCTCATGCGGGCCAGATCGAGGACCAGAAAAACCTCCGTGCCGAGGTCTGCCGCGGCAGGCGTGAAGCTCGCGCTGCGGGGCGAAAAGCCGGCCGTCTCCAGCGTTGGCGGATCCCCCGATCGACTCGTGATCACCCGTGATGCGGCTTCTCCCAGAAGCGTTCCCCGGTTTCCCGCAAGGCCACCATTCACGCCCTTGCGGAAGGAAATCGTCAGCTCACCGGTCTGCGATGCCCCGCCTGCCTCCGTCGGGATCCGCGCGCCGAACTGCGCCCCTGCGGTCAGCGTTTTTCCCACATCTTCCAGACCGATCACCCCCAGCGATTGATAGATTCCGGCAGTAGGCGGATTGTCAGCCTCTCTCGTTCTCAGGGCGACCGCACCGAGCCCGTGGAAAGCGGGATAGCCCGCACTTTCCGAAAACGCATCCCCCGAATCGTCCAGCAGCTCCACCGCCTCATCCCACGCTCCGAAGCTCCCCCACTCCGCCACCGTGGGGCGGGTCGCGCCTGCCAGCGGAAGTCCCTCCTCGAAATCGGGATTTGCCAGCGCCCCCGCAAGGCCCGCCTGGGAATTCCATGCGGAATCCAGAGACTTCACGCTCAAGGCGGACACCTGCACATTCCCACCCACCGCATGAATGGAGGGAGTCTCGGTGCCATGGTCGGGACCCACGTAATGGCTGCCGAAGCGCTCACCGTCGAACACATAGGCCTCGACGCTCAGGCGGTCGAGCAGCAGGCGCAGCCGAACCTTTCCATCGCGCGGCATCACCGGCCCATCGACCAACTCGCTGACATTTCCGCCGGCATCGACGAAGGTCAACTGCCCGGATTCCCGTTGATACCGGATCGAGGTTCGCGGCAGGTCCATCACCAGAGCCTGTGCCTGACCGGGCGAGAACTCGATCGACAGATCCATCAGGTCGAGATCGCCCGCGCCCGAGAGCAGGTTCATCCCCGGCTCCAGGACCGTCGCTTCCGGCTCGAAGGTGGTCGTGACCAGCCCATCGATCTCCACCGCCGGCGTGGCACACAGGCGGATCCCCTCCGGCGTCGTCCGCAACGAAAGATCGCACGGAAACGACATCTGTTGATTGTAGGGCAGGCCGTAGGCGGCGGCGGAGTCCGGGCCGTTGGCCATCCAGCCGATCTGCACGACCCGCCCTCCCGGGGCCTGGTTGAAGGTCTGCGCGGCATAGAAATTCCCCCGGCCGGCATGAAAGGGACCCAGCTCGGTGGTGAACGAAGTGCCGTCGAACGTCCCGATCTCGTAGTCGAAGCTCGCATCATAGATCAGCCACTTGGTGCGGCCCGGATCGCCATCCACCGGCAGGGCCACCAGGTCCATGCACTCGAAAGCCCAGTCCCGCCGCAGGTCTGAGGCAAAGGTCCAGTCGGTCAGGTTCGGCGATGTGAAAAACCGCACCCTGCCCGGGCTTCGCTCAACCCACAATGCCATCACCCATTGCTGGCTCTGCTCGTGCCAGAACACCTTGGGATCCCGCTCGCCGACATCGAATCCCTGGTTCGGCACCACGGCTCTACCATGATTCCAGTAGGTCCACGTCACCCCGCCATCGGTGCTGTAGGCCATCGCCTGGTAAAAGGGATCCCGCATCCCGGCAAAGGTGAAGAACGCCACCAGGGTCTTCCTTTCCCCCTGCTGGACCCCCAGGCTGTTGTGGAGATCCACCACCGCCGTCCCGGAATAGATGGTGCCATACTGCCCGTCCACCTGGTATGGCAGCAGGGCGTGCGGCAGCTGCCGCCAATGCACCATGTCCGGACTGATGGCGTGTCCCCAGGTCATGTTGCCCCACCCGGTGCCGATCGGATTGTGCTGGAAGAACAAATGATACGCCTCGCCATCGAACACCATCCCGTTCGGATCGTTCAGCCAATGGCGGCGGGAGGAAAAGTGGAACTGCGGCCGCAGATCCTGCGTGTATCCCACCGCTGGCAGGTCCGCCACGGGCAGTCCGGGGGTGATCTCGAAGCCGCCATCCTCTCCAGGCAGCTCCTCATCACTGGCGCGGAAGTCGTCCACATTCACATGCCCCCACCCGCCGACCGCCTCGTCGAACACCACGATCCTCGCGGTTTTCCCCATCAAGGCCACCGCGTCGAAACTCACCGGCACCATCGCCTCGCTGTCATTGCCGGTGGCCATGAAGTAATCCTCTCCCTCACATTCGAGCTTCACCCCCACTTCCGCCGGCAGTCTGCCGCCGCCGATGCGAAAGGCGATGTAGCGGCGATTGATGACGAACGGCTCCGAAGTCAGCGTCCCGGTCGCCGCATCACCCCGAGCCGCCCCCGGGTTCCCCTGCTCCCCGTCGTGAAATTCAAAAGTGCCGATCCAGCGTTCGCCCTGAGGGAAGGCCGACTCCCGCCCCCGCTCGATCGGATTGTCCCCCAGGGTTGGCTGGGCGTTGTCAAACGCGTCGCCGACCGCCGTCCAGTGCTCGAGCGTTCCACTCTCGAAGTCCGAGTTGGGAAACAAGGGCGTGGCCGCGGCATGCAGCGGCGCGGCGGCAACCAGCATCGCCGACACGGGGCGGAAGATTTCAATGGGTGAAAGCATGGGTTTGATCGACCAAGTCGAAGCTCATTGATCCGACCGATCCCGCGGTGCCTCAAGCGGCAAGCCGCCCTCTGGCAGCCTCCCGCCTTACCAGATTGCGATGACAGGCACCTCCGAGCTGTCACCCCGCGACCTGCTACCATCCCGCGCGAAGGACCTTCTCGCTGACCTTTCCGACCAACGGGACATCCGGCGCGAAGAGGGAAATCCGGAACTCCTCCAGCGCCCATCCGTAGTCCCACAAACCCGGATCGGCCGGCCTGGCCGTCCACTCGCGGAACCAGGGAGTCCATAACTCCCGCACCCGGTCCATCTTCTCAAGATCTTTGCCAATCGGGAGGCTTTGCAGCCGCCCCAGCCTGGATTGGATTCCTTTCACAAACCGCCCGTAGCCCGCCGCCCGGGAATGCCCGGCCTGCCAGGCGAAGCGCCGCCGAAAAAGCCACTGCAGCTCTTCGTCGATATCATCGGCGATCTCGCCCAGATTCCGGTCCCCGCGCATCGGGGCCAGCCGTTCCTTGACCGGCTGCAGCCCCTCGATGGTGGCATCCATGCCTTCACCCAACGCCAGCGCGGCGCGCCACCACTCGCTGCGCGCCCGTTCAGCGCGGCGGTCGAATTCTTGCCGATCCGAGATCCGTCCCCCGCCCAGCGTGCCTTCGGCGGAAAGCGCGATCAGGTCCTCGACCGGGCAGCCCATTCGGGGAAGTTCGAGCTTTGCCATCAGACCCAGCGGCAGCTTCTTCTGCAGATAGGCGACCTGATCCGGCTGACGGAGCATCAACAGCCTCACGGTTCCCGCTCGATGGGCCTGCTCCGCTTCCTCCGATTTGGAAAACGCCCGCGTTCCCACGCTTTTCCCCTCATCGACCAGCGCCGGAAACGCCGGCCCCGCCGAAGTTTCCACCTGCTGCGGCACCTCGAAGTCCGGCCATGCCGTGTGCCCGCTCGATTCCCACTCCTGGTTCGCGGATTCCTCGAAGCGCTCCTCCAGCATCCCCGCGAGCTTGCTCTGCAGCGACGTGACGTCCGTGCCGAAGGCCACCTCGTCGCCCGCGTCATCGCAGACCCACACTTTCGTCACCCACTCGTCGGGCATCCGCGACAAGTCGAAGTCCCGGGCCTCCACGGGAAATCCCGACGCGGCACTCAAATACTGCGCCAGCCGTAGTTCCAGCGGGCCATCCTTTTCCCGGTCGCGCCATTCATTGGAAAACCCCGCCGCCCGGTCCGCCACCGGCTGGCAGGCGCGGCGCAGGTCCTTGGGCAGGGAGCGGATCATCCATTCGGCCCGCAGCTCCAGGTTTCCCGGCACGCCCCAGCCCGGCAACCAGCCGGGCAGATGAGGCAGCTGGTCGATGTGCACCCCCAGCGTCACGCCGTCGTCGCGCGCGCCGGGATCGCACTGGTAGTAAACGGCGAACTGCTGACCCTCGTGCTCGATCCAGTCGGGAAAGCCGGAAAGGTCGAACTCGTCGAGGTCCTCCAGCACCACATCCGCGCGCCCCGGCAGATTCTGCTCCTCGTGCTGCTTGCGCCAGCGGTGGAAGGCCTTGGCCGTGCTGAGTCCCTCGGGCAGCCGGTTCTCGTAAAAATCCAGCACCGCCTCGTCGCTCCACAGCCCGTCCCGACGCCGCAGCTTGTTCTCGATTTCCGCAATCTCGTCGCGCAGGTCGCGGAGCCGCTCGACGATCTTCGACTGCCCTTTCACGCCACCCTGCATCAGGCCCTCGCGGATGAAGATCCGCCGCGCGCCCTTGGGATCGATGCGGCCGAAGTGCACCCGCCGGCCGCTGACCACCGGCAAGCCTCCGCAAATCACCGTTTCCTTGGCATACACCGCGCCCTGGCCCTCCTCCCAGTGGCCCTCGGAGTAGCGGCTCCGGCACAGGTGCGGCGCGACCTGCTCGACCCATTCGGGATCGATCCGCGCCAGCTTTCTCGCCCACGGCCGGGTCGTCTCCACCAGATCCATGCCCATCACCCACTCCCAGCGTTTCCCGCCGAAAAGACCGGAGCCCGGAAACACCGCGAAAAACCCGCCGTTCGCCGACCGGTAAGCCTTTTCCTCCCGGTCCCAGAGGCCGAACTGCCGCGGCACGCCCGCCAGCAGAGACCGGTGAAAGGACGGATAATCCGGCAGCTTGTCGCCCATCACGCCCAGCGTCAGCCCGACCTCGCGCTTCACCACGTCGGCCAGTTCATCGTGGACGTTCGCCCACTCCTGCAGCCGCCGGAAGTTGAGGAAATGATCGCGGCAGAACTTTCGCAGCCGGTTGCCGTGCCACCCGCGGCCCTTGCGGAACTCCTGCAAGGCCTTCCACAGCATCAGCATGGAAACGAAGTCGCTCTCCTCGTGTTTCCATTTCGCCTGGGCCTTGTCGGCCTCCTTCTGCTTGTCTTGCGGACGCTCGCGGGGGTCCTGCGTTTCGAGTCCCGCCACCACCGGCAGGACTTCGGCCAGCACTCCTTCGGCGGCGGCCTCCATCAGCATCCGCGCCAGCCGCGGATCGACCGGCATCCGCGCCATGCTGCGGCCCTCGTCGGTCAGGTTCCGCTCCTTGTCGAGCGCCCCCACCTCGCGCAAAGTACGATAACCCTCGGAGATCGCCTTCGGCGCCGGCGGGTCGAGAAACGGGAAGTCCTCGATCGGCGGCAGGCCCAGCGACTTCATCCGCAGGATCACGCCTGCCAGCGAGCTGCGGCGGATCTCCGGATCGGTGAACTCCGGCCGCGCCGCCAGGTTCTCCTCGCTGTAGAGCCGCACGCACACCCCGGGGCGCACCCGTCCGCAGCGGCCCTTGCGCTGCCGCGCGCTGGCCTGGCTGACCTCCTCCACCTGCAGGCGCTGCACGCCGCGTCCCGGACTCCAGCGGCTCACCCGGGCCAGCCCGCTGTCCACCACGCAGACGATGCGCGGGATGGTCAGCGAGGTCTCGGCCACATTCGTCGCCAGCACCAGCCGCCGCTTCGGCCCCGGATGAAACACCCGCTGTTGCTCGCCCAGGCCCAGCCGCGCGAACAGCGGAAGCACTTCGGTGTTTCGATACCGCCGGCCCTCCAGCGCGTCCGCACAGTCGCGGATCTCCCGTTCCCCCGGCAGGAAAACCAGCACATCCCCCGGTTCGCCCGCATCCGTCAGCCAATCGACCGCACGCACCACGCCATCGGCGAGGTCCTCACTTTCGTCGCCCGGGAGAAAAACCTCCTCCACCGGAAAGGTCCGGCCCTCGGCCTCGATCACCGGGCAGTCATGGAAATAGGCGGCAAAAGCCCCGGCATCCAGAGTGGCCGAGGAAATCACCAGCTTCAGTTCCGGCCGCCGCTCGAGCAGGCGTTTCAGATAGCCGAGCAGGAAATCGATGTTCAACGAGCGCTCGTGGGCCTCATCGAGAATCAGCGCATCATATCGTCGCAAGTCCGGATCCCCCTGCGCCTCCGCCAGCAGGATCCCGTCGGTCATGAACTTGATCCGCGTTTCCTTCGAGGTCCTGTCCTCGAAGCGGACCTGGTAGCCGACCAAGCCACCCAACGGCGTCTTCAACTCTTCCGCCACCCGCTCGGCCACGCTGGAGGCGGCGATCCGGCGCGGCTGGGTGCAGCCGATGTAGCGTCGAGCAGGGAGCTTGGGGCTTGGAGCCAGACTCCGCGCTCCGAGTGCCTCCGCCACCATCTTCGGCAGCTGCGTGGTT
Organism: Haloferula sargassicola; assembly: GCF_040362925.1. Lineage (NCBI taxonomy): Bacteria > Pseudomonadati > Verrucomicrobiota > Verrucomicrobiia > Verrucomicrobiales > Verrucomicrobiaceae > Haloferula > Haloferula sargassicola. The sequence continues at coordinate 96,305 of NZ_BAABRI010000008.1, read as the reverse complement.
TTTCCCGATCCTGTTTCGGAAACGACCACCACCACCTGGTGGGCGCGGATCGCTTCCACGATCCCGCCATGGCACGCCACCACGGGCAGCGCCTCGGGATAGTTCCATGGGATCGGGCCGGCTTCCATCGCGCCCGCGGGTTAGCCCAGCTTGGCGCCGGCCTCAAGCCCGGGCCGGTCACCACCCCTCACGCACGGGTCCGCACTTGTTCAGCCAGCCGGTCGATCACGCCTCCCTCGTGATCGGCCTGGGTGGAAGGCGTCACGCCGCAGACCACGCGGTCGCGGGGAAATCCCAGCCAGGCATCCAGCTGCCCGGCATCGAAGCCGGGATGCCGGTCGCTGCCATGGTACTGCATGCCGAACGGCCGGTCGAGCAGCTCGAAACCCTCGCGCCGGGCGCTTTCCCCCACTGCCATCAGTCGGTCCCAGCCAAGCCGCAGCTGGTCGGGCTGGACGTCCATCACGAACAGGATGGCATCCGACTCGCGCAGGGTGAGGTCGAGCGCGGACGGATGATCGTCCTCGACCAGGCCACGCAGCAGGCAGGGGCGTCCACCGGGCCCGCTCCAGGCCACGCGGGCCACCGTGATCCCACCGATGCGGCTCAGCTCCGGGGCCACGCCGCTGCGGCGGGCTGCGGCCGTGGACATCAGTTCACCGACCACCCGTGGGTTGGTGCCACAAACGGCGATCCGGACCGGATCGCCGTTGGAACGATGCCTGGGGGCACTCATCGAGCGGTCGCGGCCCTTACATGCGATTCAGCTCGCGAGCCACGATCATGAGCGTTTCGCGAACGCCCGGGGCGAAGCCGCCATCGGTTTGGACCGCCAGGAGGACGTTGCCTTCCCGCACGAACTCGACCGGCGAGCTGCCGCAGTAGAGCTTCACCTGCCCGTCGCCGAAGCCGATGCTGGAGAGCACGCGCTTGATGCCATCGATGGCGCCCATTTCGGAGGCCGCCACCCGGGCGAGCTGGCGGATGCCGGGAAGTGAGCGGGAGCGCTGGAGAATTTCCCCTTCGTTGAGCTCACGATCGACGCCGAAAATGGCGCGCAGCTCGAGCTGGCGGATGCCTGCCGACTCGGAAATGGAAGCGGAGCCCGGGGGTGCCGGGGCCGGAGCGGCCTCATATTTCGGCTCGGGCTTGGGCTGCGGAGCGGGCTCTTCTTTTTTCGGCTCCGCCACGGGATGGCCGAAGGGGCTGGACGTAGCGCTTTTCGCCGGTGCCTCTTCAACGGCTTTGCCGAAGGGCGACGCACTTTCGGCGGGCTTGGACGGCATGCCGAAGGGAGATGCGGCGGCAGAAGACTCGGCGCTGAACGGCGAGGCCGCGGGCGATCCACCCCCGAAGGGCGAGGCGGACTGCTTCGACTCGGGCGCGGCTGCAAACGGGCTGGCGGGCGGCGTCGGCCGCGAACCAGCGGAGTCATCCGCCACGGCGAAAGGAGACTTGGGTGCGCCCTGCCCGCCCTGCGAACTGCTGGCGAACGGGTTGTTCGGCGTTTCCTCGGTGGCGAACGGGCTCTTGGGGGGAGCGGCGAATCCTTCCTGCGGCTCGAAAATTCCTTTGTTATTGCTCATGGTTCCGTGGGGTAAACCGACAGTCAGGGGGGACACCACCGGCCTCAAGGTGCCTGATTGTCGCAATAGCTTAAGAAAAGTCGAGGATTCTGTGCGACTACTTTCATTCCAATAGTCGCTTCAACTTGCCCTTCAGCCGGACTTTCGCCGCCGGCGAGACGCGGTCGACGAAAAGGACGCCGTTGAGGTGGTCGGTCTCGTGCTGGATGGCCCGTGACAACAAGCCATCGGTTTCGATGACCAGCTCACTGCCATCGAGTTGCGGCAGCCGGGCGACCACGTCGGCCGGCCGGCTGACCTCGGCCCGGATCTCGGCGATGCTGAGGCAGCCCTCGGTGTCCTTCTCCTTGCGGGAGCCGAATTCGAGTTCGGGATTGATGAACACCAGCGGCATGATGTCCTCCAATTTCGCATCATTTCCATTGACCCGGAGATAGGTGATGCATTCGGGATCGTGGGAAACGTCCACCACCGCCAGCCGGATCGGCACCCCGATCTGCGGCGCGGCCAGTCCCACCCCGTTGGCATCATGCATCGTTTCGAGCATGGAATCCACCAGCTCGCGCAGCTTGTCATCGACCTTCTCCACCGGCACGCAGCGGTCGCGCAGGACCGGGTGGCCGTATTGTACGATTTCCAGAATCATTCTTCGCTTCCGTCCGGAATTTCGGTCCGGACCGGCACGTCCTTAATGTCCAGCCCCGCCTTGGTCAACGCATCGCGGACCTCGAACAGCTGCTCGAGCGACACGCCCTTGTCGGCCTCGAGTTCCAGCTTGCGGGTGGGGTTTTCCTTCGCGAAGGCCTGCAGGTAGGCCCCGAGCAGGCTGATATCGGGAATGGTCAGCTCATCCAGCCGGACCACGCCGTCGGCCGTCACCGCGAGCACCGAGCGTTCGTCGGAAACGAGCTTCGCCGGGACCTCGCGGGAGGTCGGCAGCTGGATCTGGACGACCGGCCGCTTGGTTTTGAACTCGGAGGAGACGATGAAGAAGATCAGCACGATGAACAGGATGTCGATCATCGAGACGATCGGCAGCTGACGGGGCCGGGGTGCTGGCTTTTCGAAAAACATCGTCGTCAGTCGTCGCGGGCCGGGCCGGGGCGGGGCGTGCGCTCGCAGACGTGGGCGAGCCGGGTGAGAAGGACCTCGAGGCGCGCGGCGAAGGTATCGATCCGGCGCGTGAAGTAGCCCTGGGCGATGATGGCGGGAACGGAGATGGCCATGCCCACGATGGTCGTCTTCAGCGCCCGCCCGATGCCGGCGGAGATGGCCAGCCAGTCGGCATCCGACTGCAGGCCGGAAAACACGATCACCAGCCCCGAGGCGGTGCCGAGCAGGCCGAGCAGCGGGGCCACGCTGATGACCACATCGATGACCGTCATGCCGGCCTGCAGGCGGACGATTTCCGCCCGCGCCATCGACTGCACGGCTTCGGCGATCTCCGACTGCGACCGCCCGCGGTGGCGGATGACCTCCGAGCACAGGCGGGCCAGCGTGCTTTCGCCTCGCTCGAACTCCTCGAGGATCGGCTCGACCTTCTCGGTGCGCACGACGTCCTCGAATCGCGCCAACTTGGCGGCCAGCGAATCCGGCAGGATGCGCGCCTTCGAGAGCGAGAGGCACTTGAACAGGATGGCCGCCAGCGCGACGACCGAGGTGATGGCCAGCAACACCATGAAGGTGCCGCCCTCGTCGAAGAACTTCGAGATCTGCGCCGCGAATCCCTCGTCGGTCTGCGCCAGGAGCATCGGAAAGATCAGCATGTGCGGCCCACTCGAACTTAAAAGATGAAGTTGTAAAGCAGTTCCAGCGGTTCGCCGTTCAGCTCGCGGCGGACTTCCTCGGGCATCTCCGGCAGGTCGGCCTCGCGGATCGAGGAAAAGGTGAAACCGCGCTGGATGGTGGTGGTTCCCACCTCGTCCATCAGCCCGACGGTGCGGACCTTGCCGGTGGGATCGAGCACCACCTGCACCCGCAGCACGCCGGGGGTGATGAAGTCCCGGTTCCGCACCGCGGCGCGCTGCCAGCTCTTCTCGATGGCGCGGCTCAGGGCGGCATGATAGCGGCCCAGCGGGCCCGCATTCACATCGAGCGCCGGCTTTCCCGAGCGGGAGATCGCGCCCTTCAGCCGCACCCGCTGCTGGTTGCCGCGGAAACCCGGAGCCTTTTCCGCCACGGGCTGCGGCTTCGGTTTCACCTCCTCGCGGGGCTTGTCGGCGACCTTTTCCTTCGGCGTTTCCTCCACTTCGGCGGACTCCATCGCCAGCTCGGCCTCTCGCGTGGCCACATCGATCGGATCCGGCCCGGTGGCCAGGGAGGTCGTGGGCTTTTCCCGCGATGCCGGCCTCGGAGCCGCTGCTTCGGACGGCTCCTGCCGTTCGTTCGGAGGAGTGGGTTCCGCGACCATCGGGTCGGCGGACGCATCGCCGAGGTCGCGGTGCGCCAGATCACCGTCCTGATAGTCGCTCTCGGTGGTCTCCATTTCGCGGTCCTTCGCATCGATCCCCTGCTGGCTCGCCGTCAGCGGGTTGGCGGTCGCATCGGCCGGCAGGTCGCCGGCGGCCCGGGTGTCGTTTTCGCCGATGAAAGGGGCGTCTTCCGGAGCCGGCCCGGCTTGGTCCGGCGTGGTGCGGGCGAACTGTTTTTTCGGCACGGCCGGCTCCGCAGGCGCGGCCGGCGGCTGGGGGATCATTGGGACGATCACCAGCGGTGCCTCCGCGTTTTCCTCGACCTTCGCCGCCGGAGGCTCCGGCTGACGGATCCAGTGCTGGATCACCGCCACGGCGAAAAACGCCAACCCCAGCAAGTGCAGCAACAGCGCCGCCAGCGCGGAAGCCATCCACAGGCTCGCGTCGCGCGGTTCACGTGCTGGAATCGCCGGGTTCATCGGTCGCGGGAGACTCGTTCCGCCGCCCACGCCTTGCAACGCTGCAATTCCTAACGGCGGCCCCGCGCCAGCGCCCAGCACTCGAGGAAGCCGCTGGCGAAATCCTCCGGCCGCGCGGCGGTCCAGGCATCAATCTCCGCCGCCGGCAGCCACAGCACCGCATCGACCTCCGCACAGGGAAACTCCGGCCGCCCCTCCCAGCGGACCTGATAGAGCACCACGTGCTCCCAGCCGGTGGCCTCGCAGGGCGCGATCCGGCCCACCTCGCGCGGCTCCACCTCCGTGATGCCCATTTCCTCCTCCATCTCCCTCACCGCGGCGGAAGGGTAGTCCTCGCCGCTGTCCAGATGTCCGGCCGCGCTGGAGTCCCAGACGCCCGGGTGCCGGTCCTTCAGCAACGAGCGCCGCTGCAGCAGCAGCTCGCCGCGGCCGTTGATGGCGAAGATGTGGACGGCCCGGTGCATCAGGTCCTTGTCGTGGACCTCCCGCCGGGTCGCCTGCCCCACCACCTCGTCGGCCTCGTCGACCACGTCGAAAACCTCGTCGTCCTTCTGGGGAATGTCGCTCAGCGGGTGCTCATCGTAGCAACGCGTCAGCTCGATCCACTGCCGCAGATCCAGCTCCTCGGCGCGCGCGGTTTCCGGCACTCCGAGCTTGGCGGCGACCTCCTCCCACGGTGGCGATTCCGGCAGGTGCTTGCGGACCTGCTTGCGCCGCTGCGAAAACCCGCGCCGGATCAACTCGTCGAACCTCCGCGCATCGAACGCGCCCAGCTCCCCGGCGCGCGGCTCCAGCACCGCCACCGACGAGTCGATCTGCGGCCGCGGATGAAATGCTTCCGGCGGCACGATCTTCACCGACTCCACCCGCCACTCGCTGCTCACCCGCAGGGTCAGCACGCCGTACTCCTTCGTCCGCGGCGGCGCGTTGAGTCGATCGATGACCTCCTTCTGCAGCATGATCACCGCCCGCGAGAACGCGAACGGCCGGCCGAGAAAATTCTTCAGAATGGCCCCGCCCGAGGAATAGGGCAGGTTGCCCAAAAACTTGACCGGCCGGTATTTCCACAACCCCCGTGGGTCAAAGCGGGCCCCATCGGCATGATGCACCTCGACCTCCGGATGAGCGGCGAAGCGGGCTTTCAAATACGCTGCCAGCCGCGAGTCGAACTCGATCAGCACCAGCCGCCGCACCCGGCCGACCAACCATTCGGTCAGCGCGCCGGTGCCGGGGCCGACCTCGACCACCGTGTCGTCCGGCTGCGGGTCGAGCTGGTCGCCGATCCACCTGGCCACCTCCCCATCGCACAGGAAATTCTGGCCGAGCTGGCGGTTCGGTCGCACGCCCGCTTCTTCGAGCACCTCTCGGATTTCCTTGCCGGTCACGGCGCCCATCCCATGCCGGCCCGCCGGGGTCGGCAAGCCGTCATCGTCGCGGGGTTCGTGATTTTTCGCAGCAAAGTTTGAACGCCGCATCTTCTCGGGAGTCTGACCTCTCTGAAAGCCGCGCTCTGCGCAGTTTTCATGTAAGGGTGAACAGCAGTTGTCAGTCCCCACGCCGATCCGGCGGAAGGATGGACAACTCTCCGCCGCCGGGGAGTGGGTGCTCCCCGGCGGCAACTTTTTTTACGGGAAACGATTTCCCCTCGCCCCGGTCCCGGCTCCATCGGCCACGCCGACATAAGGGTTGAAGCGCCGCGTGCGCCCCCCTTTACTTCCCGCCCGCGCGCGCCGCGCCCCTTTCGCATGATCGAAAACATTCGCAAATACACCGGGCTGATCATCGTCGTGATCGTCCTGCTGCTGCTCGGCTTCATCTTCATGGACACCCGGAACTTCTTCAACCGCTCGGTCGGTGGGGGGGCGACGGTCGTCACCATTGATGGCGTCGGCTACAACCAGTCCGACCTCACCGCCCGCGGCAGCGCGCCGTTCCGCCTGGCGATGGCGCTGCGAAGCTACGACGCGAGCGGCCTCGAAATCGTGGGCTTCGCCAGCACCCTCGCAGGCGACGCCGAGGATCCCGGAAACACCGAGATCCAGTTCTTCGCCAGCCGCCTGATCCTCCAGCAGGCGGCCGAGGACTTCGGCATCCACCCGTCCGATGCGGAAGTCGAAAAGTTCATCAAAACGCTTTCCGCCTTCAGTGAGAACCCGCCGCCCGGCGCCGCCCCCGGCACCCAGGGCGAGTTTTCCCAGGAAAAATACAATGCCTTCGCTGAAAAGGAGCTGCGCTACCGCGGGCTGAGCGAAAGCGACTTCCGCGACCTGGTCCGCGATATCCTCGCCTACCGCGAACTCCGCAAGATCATCGGCGGCGGCCTCGCCGGCAGCCGCCACGAGGCCGAGGCCATGGCCGTGGTCAACGCCCAGAAGATCGCCCTCGACGAGGCCTCGATCGACATCGCCAAGCTCAAGGCCGGGATCAAGCCCAGCGACGAGGACCTGAAGGCCTACTGGGAGCCGCTCAAGGAAGCCTTCAAGACCGAACAACGGATCAAGGTGACCTACGGCATCCTCAGCCCGAAATACCCCGAGGCTCTCGCCGGCGATCCGGCCAAGCCCGCCGACAACGAAACCGACGAGCAGCGCAAGGTCCGCGACGCCGCCGAAGCGGAGCGCCAGGAGGCCCGCAAGAAGATTGAAAAAGCCCTCTCCGAGTCCGTCGGCCAGTTCAACGACCGCCTGGACGAGTCCGAAGGCAAGGATTTCGACAAGCTCGCCGAAGCGGAGGGCTGGGAGCTCCAAACCACCGACTGGGTGACCCGCAACACGCTGCCGGACGACCTCAAGACGCCGACCCGCGGCATCTCTTCCTCCAAGACCATCTCCGACGAACTCTTCGACCTGACCCTCGGCCCGGATCCGCTCGATCCCTTCCCGCTGCCCCTCCCGGTCGGCGACAACCAGTGGTTCATCGGCCGTCTCGATGCCCTCGAGGAGTCTCGCGAAAAGACCTTCGAGGAAGCCAAGGAAGAGGTGACGAAGCGCTACGTCGCGGAAAAGGCCGACGAGGCCGCCAAGAAGGAAGTCGAGGAGAAGCTCGCCGCGATGAAGAAGGACGTCGAGGCCGGCAAGACCTTCGCCGAGGCCGCCCAGGCCCAGGGGCTCGAAGCCAAGTCGATCGGTCCCTTCGCCGTCTCCGAGCCGGTGCCCGAAGAGCCCGCCGCCCGCCAGGTCTTCATGCAGGCCGCCACCACCCCGCCCGGCGAATTCTCCGATCCGCTCTACCTCGAGGACCGCGCGCTGATCCTCCATGTCACCGAGCGGCAAATCGTGAAGGATGACAACCGCGGAACCCAGATCGACAACTACGCTTCCCGCCTGGAAACCCAGAACGAGAACGCCGCCTTCTCCGCGTGGCTCCGCGACCGCATCCAGGAAGCCGGCGTCTCCACGACCCAAGGCTGATCATGGACGACCGCGACGCGCTCTTCGACCAAGCCAACGGCCACCTCGCCCTCGGCGAACTCGAGGAGGCCGCGTCGCTCTACCGTCGCTGCCTCGAACTCGACCCCGATTTTTTCGACGGCTGGCACGCCCTCGGCATGGCGCTGCTGAAGCTTGGGGAGGTCAAGGAGGCCATCGGCTGCGGCCTGAAATCGGTCACCCTCAAGCCCAACGACCTCCTCGCCTGGACCTCGCTCTCGCAGATGTATGTCCGCGATGGCAACATCCCCGAGGCCGAGGCCGCCAAGGGCAACGCCCGCATCCTCTCGCTCGGCGGCAAAGTCGACCGCTCTTCCTAAGCGGCCCGCCGACTTCTTACTCCAAGCTCTCCGCTCCATGCTCCTCACCACCGCCATCGACTACACCAACGGCGCGCCGCACATCGGCCATGCCTACGAGAAAGTCCTCGCCGACGTCCTCGCCCGCTACATCCGGCTGCGCGGCGACGAGTGCTACTTCCTCACCGGCGTCGACCAGCATGGCCAGAAGGTCCAGCAGACCGCGGAAAAAGAAGGCATCCATCCCGCCACTTTCGCCAAAAAGAAGACCAAGCTTTTCCTCAACCTGTGGAAAAAACTCGGCGTCGATTACGACGGCTGGGCTGAAACCACCGACGACCGCCACAAGGCCTGCGTCCAGCAGATCCTCGCCGCCCTCAAGGAAAAGGGCCAGCTCTACAAAAAGGGCTACCAGGGTTTTTACTCCGTCCGCCAGGAGCAGTTCCTCAACGACCGCGACCGCAACGAGGCCGGCGAGTTCGGCCCGGAGTGGGGCGAGGTCGTCGAGATCGAGGAGGAGAACTGGTATTTCCGCCTCTCCGACCACATCCCGTGGCTCAAGGACTTCGTCGAAAAACACCAAGCCTGCGTGATCCCCGGCTTCCGCCGCAACGAGCTGGTCGGCGCGCTCGAACGCTCCGGCGACCAGGATCTCTGCATCTCCCGCCCCAAGGAGCGCCTGCGCTGGGGCATCGAGATTCCTTTCGACCCCGAGTTCGTCACCTACGTCTGGTTCGACGCCCTCATCAACTACGCCTCCTTCGCCGGCTACCTCGCCGATGAAAAAGCCGGCCTCCCCGACTTCGCGAAGCTTTGGCCCTCCGACGGCTCCCCCACCCCCGTCCACATCATCGGCAAGGACATCCTCGTCCCCGCCCACGGCATTTATTGGCTCTGCATGCTCCACGCCATGGGCTTCCCTGATGAGCAGATCCCCCGCCTGCTCGTCCACGGCTGGTGGAACATCAAGGGCGAGAAAATGTCCAAGTCGCTTGGCAACGTCGTCGACCCCGACGAACTCGCCGACCGCTTCGGCCCCGACGCCGTGCGCTACTACCTCGTCCGCGACATCGTCACCGGCAAGGACTCCGACTTCGACCCCGAGCGCCTGGTGATGCTCTACAACCAGGAGCTGGCCAACGAACTCGGCAACCTCTGCAACCGCGCGCTCAACATGACCGCGCGCTTCACCAACGGCATCTGTCGTACTTCGCACGAGCCCGGCGAAGCCGAGATGGCTCTGCGCCAGTCGCTGGTAGAGTCCACCGCCGCCTACAAGCTTGCGATGGATGAATGGGATCCGGGTCCAGCTTTACTCTGCCTCAGAGACCACGTCACCCACTGCAACGCCTACACCGAGCAGAACAAGCCGTGGGAACTTGCCAAGGACCCGGGGCAGAAGGCACGCCTCGAAACCGTGCTCGCCCACCTCGTCGAAAGCCTCGCCCACCTCACGGTGCTCCTTTCCCCGGTCCTCCCCGAGCCCGCCTCGCGCCTCGCGAACCAGCTCCGTCACGACGGCCTTCTTTCTCTCAAGCTCGACGACCTCAAGTGGGGCCTCATCAAAGACGGCCACCCGACCGGCAAGCCCAAGCCCGTCTTCCCGCGGATCGTCATCGAGGAAGAAGCCTAACCGTAGGCGCAGCCACCGAAGGGGCGTCAGCGATCAGCCGCGATCGCGATGCACCATTCCCGGTGGGCCGACGGGGGATTTGATCGCCCTCCGTCAGATTCGCTCTCGAATCGACCGGCGACACGAGCCCATTTCCCGCAGTGGCACCGAGAAGAGACAGGAGAACGCAGAGGTCACGCTAGGGCGCTGCATAGGAATCGATTTCATTCATGGATTTGGGCTCGGTAACCTCATCTCTTCCTCGGTGCGGTGAGTCGGCCGGTCGTGCCTTCAGGCGCCGCGGACCTGACGGAGAACCATGATGTTATCCGCTATGACCTCCCGCCGCTTTTCCAGTTTTTGGCAGGCGCAATGAATGGCAGGGGCCGATGACCCCCATCCCCTGATCAACAGGGAAGGCTTTCAGCCTGTCAAACTCCCGCCAGGCTCATCCGGCTCCTTTGCGATACGGCGCGAAAGATAAGCGCTCGGGGTCATCCCGACGAGCGTCCGGAACTCGCGCGTCAGATTCCCCGGAGTCGCAAATCCCAATTCCGCAGCCACCTCGCGGAGATCTGCTCCCTGATCGAGTCTTTTCCTCGCCACTCCGAGCCTTTCCTCCCTCATCCACCGCTTCGGGGTGACCCCGAGATCGCGCAGGAACATCTCCCGGAGATAGCCTTCACAGACCCTGATCCTCTCGCTCACCGCCGCCACTCGGTAACCCTCCTCCAAGGCCAGCGACGCCAGGCAGCCATGCACCTCACACCCGAACCCCAGGATCTTCAAACGGTTCCCGTGTCTGACGATTCTCACGACGATAACAATACCAAGTTTCCAGCAGGACACTCTTTCTCGGGGGACAAGTCAATACCGCTGATAGAATACCTGCTTACACTTCATCAAGCCGTTTGAATTTTTTCCCAACCGTTAACCATTCCTTATCATAGCTTCGAATTTGCACACGACGAACGCTTGTCTCAGACGGCATTCATTGGTTTACGTCACACTAGAACGTTAACTCGTTCCGAGTCCCCCAAATCTCATGAGCACCCATCGCGGCCAACGCCGTCGTCCGAAAACCAGCGGATCCTCCGAGCCAAAGCTAGGGGGTCGGATCCTGTCAGCGCGTCCCGACACACTTGATTTCCGCGACTTGATGTATGTGCCGACTCTGGTGGAGGTGCCCGCAACCCGCCCTTTGGAACTCTACCAGACGCACGGTCCGTCCGTCCTCGACCAAGGTCAGGAAGGGGCATGCACCGGATTCGGACTCGCTGCCGTCGCCAACTATCTTCTCGCCACCCGTCGCGATTCCCCGGACCCGACCCCCGTCAGCACCCGCATGCTCTATGAAATGGCGAAGCGCAACGACGAATGGGCCGGTGAAGATTACGAAGGTTCCAGCGCCCGCGGCGCGATGAAGGGTTGGCACAAGTTCGGAGTCTGCAGCGAGGATCTGTGGCCCTATAAGTTCGGCAAAAGCGACCCGAACCCGAACCACCCACGGCTCGATGATGCCCGCAAGCGGCCTCTCGGCGCTTATTTCCGAGTCAATCATCGCGACCTGGTGGCCATGCACTCGGCCATCAGCGAGACGGGCATCCTTTTCGCCACCGCCATGGTCCACGGCGGCTGGGATGCCGTGAAGAAGAACGGCACCATCCAATACTCCGCCCCAGCGCTCGGCGGTCACGCCTTCGCCATCGTCGGCTATGACTCCAAAGGATTCTGGATCCAGAACTCGTGGGGAGACGGTTGGGGAAAAGAAGGTTTCGCCCACCTTTCCTATTACGACTGGTTGCAGAACGGCACCGATGCCTGGGTCGCGCGGCTTGGCGCCCCGGTCCAGATCGACAGCCCGATCGCCTATGCGGCCGGGACTTTCCCATCCGCGCAAATGGGCCAGGCTTTCACGGCGGCGGATCTCCGCCCTCACATCGTCAGCCTGGGCAACGACGGGCTCCCCAGCGACCGCGGGGATTTCGCCAACACCACCGAGGAAATCCGCAACTTCATCCGCCGGGATTTCCTCCGCATCACCGCCGATTGGCCGAAGAAACGCATCCTTCTCTACGCGCACGGTGGCTTGGTTGGAGAAAAGGGTGCCGTCCAACGAGTGGCCGAGTACCGGGAGGCCATGCTCAAGGCCCAGGTCTACCCCCTGGCCTTCATCTGGCACAGCGACTTCTGGTCAACCCTCGGCAACATCCTCAGCGAGGCCTTCAGGCGGCGGAAGTCCGAAGGGATCCTCGATGCCACCAAGGACTTCATGCTCGACCGACTCGACGACACTCTCGAACCGATCGCGCGGCACCTGGGTGGCAAGGCTCAATGGAGTGAGATGAAGGAGAACGCCATCGGAGCGACCACCCATGCAGGCGGCGGGGCACGGACGGTGATTCACGCGCTCAAGGCCTTGGTGGCGGAGGACCCGTCCATCGATATCCACATCGCCGGCCATAGTGCTGGATCGATCTTCATGGGGCCTGTCATTTCGGCAATCGCCAAATTCTCGACCATCTCCACCTGCCACCTTTGGGCCCCCGCCTGCACGGTGCCGTTTTTCAAGAAACACTACCTGCCCCACCTGTCGGGCCCCGGCCGCCGCATCCGCGAACTTGCTCTCTACACCCTGAGCGATCGGGCCGAGCAGGACGATCACTGTGCCCGGATCTACAACAAATCCCTGCTCTATCTCGTCTCCCGAGCCTTCGAGGAAGAATACGAACCGTTCCGCTGGAAGTGGCCGGGAGCGCCCATCCTGGGAATGGCGAAATTCATCGACGCCGATCCCGAAATCCACGGCCTCTTCAGCAACAAGTCCGCCACTTGGATCGTCGCCCCGAACAACCACTCCGAACCACTCCTCGCCTCCGGTTCGACCAGCCACGGCGGCTTCGATGACGACGAGCCAACGGTGAGGGGAACGCTGGCGCGCATCGTTGACGCATCCAGCGGAGGCCCGGTCACCTTCACCGCTTCCGCGGGGGGAAGCCTCGACCGCCTCCACAAGCTGAGAGGGATCTGACTCAAGCCATTGACCCGGACGTGCCCTATCCCTTCCTTGCCATGACTCTTGGCGCCGCGAGCGCCCTGCTGACAGGATGTCAATCCCCTCCCGGCCCGGTCGCACGGAAGTGGATCATCGGATTCGGCTGGGTGGATACCGTTAGAACCCACGCAGTGGACAGCCAGTCCCTGAGTGCCATCGGAGTCGTGGCGGGATCCGACGGGGTCTCCGCAGGAGTCGTCCTACGCCATCAGACAGGGATTGATCCGTCCGCAGCCGGTGATGAGCTCGTTGAGGTTCAGGCAACACCATTCGATCTCACCGTGCGCGCCCGCAACCTCGCCCCACAAGCTCCCAACAACCAGAACCAATGATCCGCCACCTGTACTTCGCGCTCCCTGCTTTCGTCATCACCTCCTGCAACGTCGCCAGAGAAAACGTTCTCGCATCGGTCAATACCGTGATCGGATTGAGCGTCGCACAGAATGAAAAGAACGCGGCCTACGAAGCCAAGGCAGGCTACATCCGCAATCAGATCTACTCTGTCCCTACTGGCAAGACGGTCGAGAATTCGTCCGGGCAGCCCGTCTATAGCCCCATCAATGACGCTGATCGGGTTCCCAACGTCGTGGGAGCCCTCGTGGTGGAATCCGGCGTCAAGGAACTCTTCATCGGGATGAACGTGAAGGAGCTGTTCGCCACAGGCACCGATGGCGTCAACAGCGCCGCCGCCACCGCGATGTTCGTAGCGAACGCCGAGACGCCCGCCCATACAGCGGAAACCATCAAGGCCGTCGAACAGATCGATGACTTGTAAAACCGACATTCAACTTCGAATCATGAAATACCTTGTTAGAAAGATCGCTGGCTCTGAACTCGCGCATCTCGAGGACAAGCTCAACGAAACACGCACTCGTCCCGAGTTCGCGGGATTCAACCTCGTTTCCAGCTTCCTCAGCCCGGATGACAGCAAGCTTGTCGTGATTTTCGGCAAGCCCGATGACAGCCCGGCAGCACCTGAATCACCCGACCCTGTCGGTTGAAGCCGCGACCACGAATGCGAATCGCCGATTCGCATGAGGTCATCTCTTGGAAAGCCGGATGACGCTTCATTGCCAGTCGAGCCCCTCGGCGCCCCCATTCCAAACCATCATCTCCATGAGCGATCCTCACAAACGCATCACCGATCCTGCAACGCTCCATCCCGTCGTCCGCGAAATCGTCGCGCGCGTGGAAGCCCGCCTGGCCGTTGAAGGGATTCTGAACCTCCCATGAAAACCATCCCCCTTCTCATAGCCAGCGTCTTGGCCCCCCACTGGATGTTTGCTCAGACCGCGACATCCGAGGACCGCGTGGTCCACGTCGAGCTGCCGGAGAACTTTGCGGAACTCCGCGGGGATATTGCCACCGCGACGACTTCCGAAGAGCGGGTTGCCGGCGTGGCCGAGCTGGCGAAATCCATCCCCTCGATACGCGAGCTTCCCATTGCAGATGCGGACACCCTCGCATCAGCCTTGAGCGGAGACAAACTTACCGATGCCCAGTCCCGGGCGATCATCACCTCCTTCGCCAAAACCCTCCGCCCGCCGGATTACTTTCCACCGGCGGGTGCCGGCAACCCAATGACCCCCCAATATCCACCTTCAACTCCTCCTGGGCCCTCCAAGTCGGAGTTTGCCATTCTTGTGAGGGAGGTCGCACGTCTGCGCGCTGAGGTGGTCGCCCTCAACACACGGATAGAGAATCTCGCTAAAACCGAATAATCCCCATGGCAAAGAACCATCCAGACCCAGGCGACCCCTTCGCGGGCCTCGTGGAGGACTACCTGGATCCGACCCGGCCAAACACAATCGGCGGCAACACGAACGGAGCCGACTTGGGGCCCCAGGGAACCCTGCCGAATGGTTGGGACGCCAATCACGTGATCTCCCTGTCCCTGGCCGTGCTGCTCTTCGGCATCATCATTTTCGGCATCATGTCGTTCCTTCTGTATCGTGACCGCGAACCGATGGCGGTGCTGAAAATCTGTGCGCTCCCGTTGATCATCATCAGCGCGGTGTTCCTCGTCATCGTCGGCTACAGCGCCGAGCAAATCGCCCCCGTCCTCGGTCTGCTAGGTTCCATCGCAGGCTATTTACTAGGCTCGGAGAAAGCTCACCGCCGTCTGCCGCCCGACGCGTCTTCCCCCGCGATGCCGGGAAATCCACCGCCGCCAGCTGGCTCTGGCCTGCCGCCGTCCCCCGATACCGCGGACGCCGGTTCGTGACCGCGGGTCCAAGGGCAACGACCCCGCCTGCCCACCACAAACCGCCGAGGAACGCGGCCATGCGCGGAGGCTCCATGAGTGCGGCTGCGTTTCCATCCACTCGCCTGATGGCTCCTGCTTCAAGGGTGGGAGGTCGGTGCTCTCCGGAGGGTTCATGGCCACTTCCGCACCGTTCCACGCCCTCCCGGGATGGTTTTCCCCTCTCCGTGTGCGTTTTCCGGAGTCCATGAGCGGCGCGTGGCTATCCGTGCGGCGTTGCGCGGGCCCGGCGGGAGGTTTTCCAGCCTCCGTGCGGGGCTTCCGGAGATGGAGGCGTGTTTTTTCCCCTCCGTGCGTGTTTTCGAGCGATCGAAGACATCTCTTTGCGGCTCGTGCCGACCTTCTCGTCACTCCGCACATTTTGATTTCCTCTGCGGATGTGCCGGTTAGGATGGGCTCCAACCTCGTAAAAACCCGAGGTTATTCCACTCATGAACAACGACACGATTCGAAATCAGTATGCTGCCTTTGCCCGTATCAAAGGCTTTGGCGAGAAACATGGGGCGGCTTTCGCAGCGGAGTCGCGCGGTGCCAAGCTATTCATCAGGGTGGGCGAGGTGGTCGCGGCGATGGAGGAGAACGGAGTGCAGAAGCTGGTGGGCAGCGATGCTTTCCACGGCGGCACCAGCGCCAAGGCCCACGCCGCCGGGCTGGTCAGGGAGGACATGGAGGCGATCCGCCGCACCGCGGAAGCGATCGCCGAAGCCGAAGATACCCCGGAGTTCGACGATGCGTTCCGCCTGCCGCGCTCGGGCTCCTATGAGACGTTGTTGACCCGCGCCCGCGCCTTCCACAAGGAGGCGGCCAAACATGAGGCGTGGTTCATCGAGTTCGAGATGCCGGCCGATTTCCTTGAGGATCTGGACGACGACATCAAGCTGCTCGCCAAGGCGGACGATGACCAGGACGCCGGGCTTTCCAACCAGGTGGCGAATACGGCGGCACTGGCCGACAATGCCGCCAAGGGCATGAAGATACGCAGGCAGCTCGACGCGGTGGTGGAAAACAAGTTCCGCGCCGATGCGGCGACGCTGGCCGAGTGGCGCAGCGCTCAGCATATCTCCTGGCCGAACCGCCGGAAGGCGGAGGAGCCGGTGACGGGCTGAGATCCACGTCTTTCACTCCCCGAAGTCCCACTCCGTCGGCCGCCGCGGCTTGAACCGCGAGCGGCCGCCGTTTTGTTGCCGGATGGGGTCGAAGATCGGGTCCATCCCGTTCGCCTTCAGCTCCCACACCCACTCCATCAGCTCGCCGAGCCGGCCCTTCGGAAAACCCCGCTCCTTGAAGTAGGTCAGGTATTCCACCGGCAGATCGTAGATCGGATAGCCGCGCGGCGGGTGCTCCTTCGGCCCGTATTTTCCGAAGGGCATCCGCGTCCGCCCGATTTCATCGAGCAGATTGCGGAAGTCCTCGCGGTCGATCTCGTTCATCCCAAGCATTCAACATCGCAGATGGACGCAGAGAAACGCAGATGTGAAAAAACTCCGCTTCATCCATCGGCGTTCATCGGCGCTTGATCATTGTTTCTACTCCGATGGTGGCGGAAAGGGCACTTCGCTGAGTTCCCACTTCTCGTTTTTTTCCGAAAAGGTCCCCAGGATCCAAGGGCTCGGAATCAGCGCCACCAGGTGACCGTGCGGGTCGCGCACCAGCCGAACATCCATCGAAAGTTCGGGCAGATCGTCCTTGGTCGTTTCTCCCTCTTTCAACCGCATCCAGCGGGAGAGCTGCCAATGCGCGTGCTCGATCCGCGTCTCGGCGTCGTATTCGCCCTGCAGGCGGTGCTGCATGACCTCGAACTGCAGCGGCCCGACGGCGCCCAGCAGCGGCGTGTAAACCCCGTCGTTTTCCAGCGGCGTGAACTCGCTCACCACCCCTTCCTTGAGCATCTGTTCGAGGCCCGCGCGGAAGCGCTTGTATTTTGCGGTGCTGGCATTGTGCAGCCAGGCGAAGCACTCCGGAGCGAAGCGCGGGATTTCGTCAAAACTCAGATCCTTCTTCGAGCTGAGCGTGTCGCCGATCAGGAAGTCGTGATTGCCCACCAGCCCGGCCACGTCGCCCGCGTAGGCGTCATCGACCGTCTCCCGATCCTGCCCGAAGAGCGTCATCGAGTTCGACAGGCGGACCTTTTCCCCGGTGCGGGTGTGGAAGACGTTCATGTCGCGCTCGAACTTGCCGCTGACGATGCGGATGAAGCTCACCCGGTCGCGGTGCTTCGGGTTCATGTTCGCCTGGATCTTGAACACGAAGGCGGAGAACTCCTCCGACTCCGGCTCGACCTCGTCCTCGCCCGCCTTGCGGCCGGATGGGGTCGGTGCCAGCTCGATGAAGCGGTCGAGCAGCATTTGCACGCCGAAGTTGTTCGCCGCGCTACCGAAAAACACCGGCGTCAGCTCGCCGGACTCGACCGCCGACACATCGAAGTCCGCGCCCGCTCCATCGAGCAGTTCGAGTTCCTCGGTGACCTGCTCATACACGCCGGTATCGAGCTTCCCCGCCACCGCCGGATCGCTGATGTCGCTCACGGAAACGGCGGCCTTGAAGGCACCGCCGGGCGTCCGTTCGAACAGATGGACCTGCTTCTTTTCGCGATCGAAAACGCCCTTGAAACGCGGTCCGTCGCCCAGCGGCCAGTTGAGTGGAAAGGCCTGGATGCCGAGCACGTTTTCCAAGTCATCCAGCAGCTCGAGCGGCGGCCGCGACGGCCGGTCGAGCTTGTTCATGAAGGTGAAAATCGGCACCCCGCGGCGGCGGCAGACCTCGAACAGCTTGCGCGTCTGGCTCTCGATGCCCTTGCCCGCGTCCACCACCATCACGGCCGCGTCCACGGCTGTCAGCACGCGGTAGGTGTCCTCGGAAAAGTCCTTGTGCCCCGGCGTATCGAGGATGTTCACGACCATGTCCTTGTATTCGAACTGGAGCACCGTCGAGCTGATCGAAATGCCACGCTGCTTTTCCAGCTCCATCCAGTCCGAGGTGGTCGCGCGTTGGTTTTTCCGCGCCGTCACGCTGCCCGCCAGGTTCAGTGCTCCCCCGTAGAGCAGGAACTTCTCGGTGAGCGTGGTTTTCCCGGCGTCGGGGTGGGAAATGATCGCGAAAGTGCGGCGGCGCGCGACCTCGCGCTGGATTTCGTTCGATACGGACATGCGGCCCGCAGGGGCTAACCCCGCGAGCGACCGGCATCAAGCGGATAGGTAGGGTCGAGCGCCCTCGCTCGACCGCGAAGGGTCCCCTGGTGCCGGCCCCGTCAACAGGCGGCGGACGACCGAGGGCGGTCGTCCCTACCTTCAGCGCTCGCTAGGGTCGAGCGCCCTCGCTCAACCGCGAAGGGTCCCCTGGTGCCGGCCCCATCAACAGGCGGCGGACGACCGAGGGCGGTCGTCCCTACCTTCAGTCGGCGGTGGTCGCCACTGCCCTTAGTTGTCCTCCGCACCCTGCTCGATCCAGCGGCGGATGGCGGCAAGTTCTTCCGGCGTCACCTGCTTCTTGCCTTCCGGCGGCATGTGCTCTTCGTCGTCGAGCGGCAGTTCCATGCGGAAAAGGATGTTGCTGTCGAGGTCGCCCGGCGCGAAGCCCTCGCCTTCCTTGCCGCCTTCCAGAGTGAGCTCGTAGCTGTCCATCCTCAGCTTACCCTTCGACTTGTCGGGGCCGTGGCAGGTCACGCATTTCGCATCGAAAATCGGCTGGATGTGCTTGGCGTAGCTGAGTGCGGCGTCATTCACCGGCAAGCTCTCGGCGACGGGCTCGGGTGCCGTAGGGCGGGCGGGCGTCGCTTCGATTTCCTCCGCCAACCAGCCTTTCAAGGGCTGCGGTGCTTCGTCGGTGAGGAAGGTTTTCCCGTGGGTGATCGATCCGCCGTCATGGCTGGCCACGGTCATCACGCCGCCGCTCGCGAGGAGCATCGCGAAATAAAGCCAGCCGCCCTTTCCCAAGGCATCCACCCACGACTTCACGACCAAGGCCGCAACGGCGAGGCCGGCGAAGATCATCCCCCAGCGGAGGTGGCTTTGCAAAAGATCGCCCGAGTAGTCGTCGGGATGGCCCTGCCACAAAAGATAGCCGAGGCCGGCCGCCACCACCGCCGAGGCGGCGGTGAAGAACATCGGCCACAACGTCGAGGCATCCGAGCGGCGGAACCAGCGCCCGCATTCCATCAGCACCACCAGGGCCAGCATGCCGATGGGCAGGTGCAGCATCACCGGATGGAAGCGGCCGAGGAAGCGGAGCCATTCCGCGGTGGCGAGATCGTCAACCTGGAGGTTCAGCGTCATCAAAAACGCCAAACCCGCGATCACCGCCAGCCCGCCCAGAGTCAACAGGACCGCAAGAATGATCGGCCGGCGGGAGGGATTCGTATTCGGCATCGCTGCGGGCATTCTAACACCCATACGAAGCCGCGGCGGCGATTCTTATTCCGGTCATGCAGGGGCGGTCAGACATCGACCACCGGGCCGTCCTTGTCCTTTGCCGCCGGCTTCTTGCCGCTCTTCATGAAAGGGATGAAGCGGCTGATGTCCACGCCCAGCACTTGCAGCGATTTCACCAGAATCATCAAAGCGACGGCCTCATCGATAAACGGCAACATGTCCGGAATAAACAGCACCACTCCGGAAGCGAGCGCAAACAGCATGGCCAGCAGCTTTTTCATGACCGGCAACCTACGTCACCTCGCGCACGAATCAATCCCGCCCAGGTTCCAAATGCCGCCTATGATTCCAACTTCCCGATCGAGATATTGCGAAACTCGATGGTCATTTCGACGCCCGGGTGGACTTGAAAACCGACCGGACCTTTCTCCGCCGCTGTTTTCGAATGATACACCGCGACCTCTTTTCCGCCGAGAAACACCCGGTATTCCGGGCCCCGGGCTTCGATGCGCATGCGGTTCCAATCGCCCTTCTTGAGCAATTCCGCCACGCCTTTCGCCTCCACGGGATAGCCGCCTTCGGAGGCGATGTACGGCGAGCCCGTCATGTCGCGCTTCAGCGAGCGGCTGACTCCGATCTGGATCTGGTCGTTTTCCTTGCGCAGGAACACGCCGGAATCGATGTCGCCGGAAAAGCGGAACTCGAACTCGATCGCGAAGTCCTCGAACGACTCCTTGCTCCACAGGATCGAGCCGGTCTTTTTCTCGTCGTTGGTGCCGGTGAGGACCCCATCGGCCAGCGACCAGGCATCCGCCCCTTCCCTCTTCCAGCCATCCAGGCTGTTATTCTGAAACTGCGGCTCGGGATTGGCCAGCGCGGCGAGGCTGGTGGCGAGAAGAATGAAGATGGCTTTCATCAGACCGTTTCGGTTTGCGGAAGTTTCGCGCGGTGGCGTTGCAGGAAGAGATCGAGCGAATCGACGATGGCGATCCACGAGGCCTCGATGATGTTTTCAGAAACACCGACCGTGCCCCAGGTGGACTTGCCGTCACCGCTGACGACGAGCACCCGCGTTTTCGCCGCGGTGGCATCGTGACCATCGATGATCCGGACCTTATAGTCGAGCAACGAGACCTCCGCAATCTCCGGATAGAAGGGCTTCAGCGCCTTCCGCAAGGCCTTGTCGAGCGCGTTCACCACGCCGCGACCCTCGGCCACGGTGTATTCCGCCTCGTCGCCCACATGGACTTTCACCGTCGCCTCGCAGACCGGATCGTGGCCATCTCGATAAAGCCGGTAGGAGGTGTGGAATTCCTTCAACTCGAAAGGCTTTTCGTAGCTGGCGGTCTCCTTGCGGATCAGCAGCTCGAGCGACCCACCGGCAGCCTCGAATGAGTAGCCCTCGTGCTCGAGGTCCTTCACCCGGGCCAGCACCGACTTGGCCTCGGGCGATCCCTTTTCCAGTCCGAGCCCGAGTTTCTCCGCCTTGAGCAGGATGTTCATCTGCCCGCTGAGTTCGGAAACGAGGATCTGCTGCGTGTTTCCGACCGCGCCAGGCTCGATGTGCTCGTAGCTGCGGGCGAGCTTCTGCACCGCATTCACGTGCATGCCGCCCTTGTGGGCGAAGGCCGTGCGCCCGACGAAAGGCGCGCGGGCGAAGTGCGGGTTGTTGGAAACGTCGTCGACGAAGTACGAGAGGCTCTTGAGTTGCTCCAGCTCCGGCACCACCTCGATGCCCATCTTGAGCTGGAGGATCGGAATGACCGAGGTCAGGTTGCAGTTGCCCGTGCGCTCGCCGTAGCCATTGATGGTGCCCTGGACCTGCACGCCGCCAGCCTTCACCGCGGCGATGGCGTTGGCGACCGCGAGCTCGCAGTCGTTGTGGGTATGGATGCCGAAGGGGGTGCCGGGAATCGCCTCGGTCACCGCCCGGCAGATCTGCATCACCTCGCTCGGCAGGGTGCCGCCGTTGGTATCGCACAGCACCAGCACGTCGGCGCCGCCCTCGGCCGCGGCCTTCAGCGTGGCCAGCGCATGCTCGGGCGAGGCTTTGTAGCCATCGAAAAAATGCTCGGCGTCATAGACCACCTCGCGGCCGTGGGTCTTCAGGTGCCGGACCGTATCGCGAATCATCGCCTGGTTTTCGCCGGCGGTGGTGCGCAGCACCTCGGTGACGTGAAGGTCCCAGCTTTTTCCGAAAATCGTCACCACCGGGGTCTCCGCCTCGAGCAGCAGGCGGACCTGCGGGTCGTCCCCGACCGCCATGCCGGCGCGGCGCGTCGAGCCGAAGGCCGCCAGCTTGGCATGGGCGAGGTCCAGCTTTTTGGCCTCCTGGAAAAACTCGATGTCCTTCGGGTTCGAGCCCGGCCAGCCGCCCTCGATGTAATCCACGCCGAAGGCGTCGAGCCGCTGTGCGATCCTCAGCTTGTCGAGCATCGACAGCTGGAATCCCTCGCCCTGCGTACCGTCGCGCAGGGTCGTGTCATAGAGTTGGACGGATTTCATGGGTTCCTCCGGGGGGCGGGGATTTAGCAGCCCGGGGCGAATCCCGCAACCCGTGATCCGCACCCGGCGCGCGGTCCGCCGCGGCCGACCGTGCACCGTCATGGCAGCCGACGATCAGGTCTCGGGCCGAAAAGAAGCCCGCCCCGGAACGAATCCGGGACGGGCCCTTGTCTTGCCTCCCTGAGAAATCTTTTTTTCGCCGTCAATCGCCAGCCGGAGCCGGGTCCTCGAGCCCTTTAGGCGCTTCGAGTTGATCTTCGGTCCGGTAACGGCCTCCCTTGTTGAAGCGGAACCGGATGCCGTTTCCATCCATCGATTCGAGCGCACCGAAATCCATCTGGTCCATCCGTTGCCGGATGGGTTCGGGCGCGGCGGCCTTGTCCTCTTCCGTTTCGTAAGGACCTTCCCAGAGCACCTTGCCATCCCGATCACTGACCTTGGCCTTCTTGCCGGAGCCGTCGTTGCTGAGTTCCACGCTTCCCTCGTCGTCGGTGAAGCGGATCGACGAGTTGAGGCCGCTCTTCTGGATGCTCATGCTTTTGGATTGCATGCTCATCTGCTGACTCAGCCGCTTCATCATGTCGTTCGGAATGGCGTGGTCGAACTGCGGCATTTCCTCATCGAACTGCTCGAGCAGCTGCATGTTTCGCTCCAGCGCATCGCGCAGCAGATCCCGGTGACGGTCCGGCAGGCCGTTGAGACCCTGCTCGTCCAGGCCAAAACCCTGGCGTTGGAAGGATCCGATGTCCGGCGGCGTGGGCCGGGCGCCGAGCACCACGGTGAACTCCTTCGTTTCGCCACCCTGGATGGCCTCGACCGCCACCTGATCACCGACCGCCATGTTGCCGGTGATGTCGATCACGTCCTGCCGGGCACCGACCTCGCGGTTGTTGACCTTGAGGATGACGTCGTTCTTCTGCAAGCCGGCCTCAGAGGCGGGCCCGCCATCGACGATCCCGCCGACGATCACTCCCTGCCCGGGAGCCAGCTTGAGATGTTCGGACAGGAAATCGGGCACCTTTTCCAGCACCACGCCGAGATAGGCCTGGCCTTCCGCCGGAGGCGCGGGGTCGGACGCCATCTCCACGGGCCGGGGCGCGGGCACCGCGCGAGGCGCGGAAGCCGCATCATCGACGGTGGCCGGAGCCTGCCGGGGCGGGATCGGCGTCGAGTCCACCGGCGGCTCGATCGCCATGAGGGGCGGGACCGCCAGCGCGAGGATCGGGAAAAAAGTGGGCGTCTTCATCGCATTCAATCGTTTCACTACTAGAAGCGCAGTAGATGGCGTTTCGTGTCTCGGCATTTTTTTCAATCCACGCGTTCGGGGATCACCACGTATTCGACCCTCGGGACCTTGGTCTCGATGATTTCACCCTTCTCGTTGCGAAGTTTCATGTGATCCATGTAGGTCACGCGCACCACCCGCATGGGCTTGGCCTGGCGATTGTAGCGGACCCCGAGGTCGTCGGTGCTGCGCACCGCGCTGTCGATCGAGGCGGGGACGAAATTCCCGCCCAGACCCCGGGATGCCACGGGGGCCGGCGCATCCACCGCATCCTGCCGGACGAGCGCCGGAGCATTCGTGATGGAAGGGGACTGGGGGCTCATCTTCGTCGCCGTCCAGGCCCCGGCCAGAGCGACCGCGGCGGCCGCGGCGAGCCACGGCATGCGGGATTTTTCCGCGGGAGCGGCGGCAGGAGCGGCCGGAAAGCGCAGCGTGTTCGCCTCGGGCTGGAAGGGAATCCGGTCCAGAGTGGCCACCAAACTCTCCGACAAGGCCGCGCTCGGACGGCTGGGCCGCGCCTGGTGAAGCCGGGCCTCCAGCGTGCCCTCCGCGACCTCGTCGCCCAGCGAGACCGCCAGACAATCCAGCAGAGCCGGATCGAGGCGCCGGGGCATCAGCAGCTTCAGCTCGTCTTCGAGGCGTTGGAATTCGGTTTCCATGACAGGTTTCAAATCGACAGGTCGCCCTTCCTGCGGGCTCCGGAAAGTTTCTTGTTCAAGGCTTCAAGACCGTAGCGATACCGGGAGGCCGCGGTGTTTGGGGAAATGTCGAGCGCCTCGCCGATCTCCGCAAAAGTCCGCTCGCCCCAGATCTTCATCACGATCACTTCGGCGAACTTCTTCGGCAGCTCCTTCAAGCCGCTCTCGAGCAGCTTGCGCGTTTCGTCGTCGGAGCCATCGCTCTCGAACCACGGGTGGAACTCGTCCTGCGACTGCACGATCGAATCGCCCACCACCTGGTCCTCGCGGCGCTTGCGGCGGTCATCCTTGCGGCCGAGGTCGATCGCGAGCCTGCGCAGCGCGGTGTAGAGATACGGCATCCAGGCTTCCTGGCCGCCGGAAAACTCGTTGGCCTCGATCTTGTCGACCAGCTTCACGAGCGCGTCCTGCAGGATGTCCTCCGCGTCCTCCTGGGAGCGGGTCTGCTGGCGCGCGAAGAGCAGCAGCCGGGGGCCGTGCTCGCTGAGCCACTCGCGCCACGAGGACGGAGTGGAGTTCGGGGAAAGTGGGGCAGGCTGAGGCATCACCTGGTCTTCAGGAGGGTTCATGGTTTCAAGCGATACCTTTTCCGCGGCTTGTCTAATTCTCGCTCCGTAGTTTTGCGGCCAGCGCCCGCCCGGTCGGCGAGTCGGGGATGCCCGCGATCTCCGCCGGCGACCCCACCGCCACCACCCGGCCACCGCGTTTTCCCCCGCCGGGACCGAGGTCGATCACGTGGTCGGCGGCCAGGATGACGTCGAGCTGGTGCTCCACCACCAGCACCGTGTGCCCCGCCTCACGCAGGCCGCGGAAGGCCTTCAGCAGCCGTTCGACATCGCCGAAATGCAGGCCGGTCGTCGGCTCGTCGAAAAAGTAGAAGGTGTGCGGCGCGGCGGGCTTCGCCAGCTCCACGGCCAGCTTCAGCCGCTGCGCCTCACCGCCCGACAGCGTGTCCGCCGCCTGGCCGAGCCGTAGGTAGCCGAGGCCGAGGTCCTCGATCACCCCCAGCAGCGGCGCCAGTTTCGGCACCGCCGAAAACACCTGCTTCGCCTCGGCCACGGAAAGCGCGAGCACGTCGGCGATGTTCATACCCTTGAAGGCCACTTCGAGCGTTTCGCGGTTGAAGCGCTTGCCGCCACAGGCCCCGCACGGCACCCAGGCATCGGGCAGGAAGTGCATCTCGATCTTCAGCCGGCCCGCGCCCTCGCAGCGCTCGCAGCGGCCGCCGCGGGTGTTGAAGCTGAAACGCCCCGGGCCGTATCCGCGCTGCCGGGAGAGCGGCAGTTTCGAAAACAGCGACCGGATCAGGTCGAAGGCCCCGGTGAAGGTGGCGGGGTTCGAGCGCGGGCTGCGGCCGATCGGCGCCTGGTCGACGATCACCGCCTTGCCGATGTGCTCGAAGCCGTCGATCCCGTCGTGCGCCCCCGGCCGATCGGTCGAACCGTGGAAATGCCGCCGCATCGCCCGCATCAGGATGTCGTCGGCCAAGGTCGACTTGCCACTGCCGCTCGGCCCGCACAGGCAGGTGATCGTGCCCAGCGGGATCCGCACGTCGATGCCCTTCAGGTTGTGCTCGCGCGCGCCGCGGATGACCAGGTCGTCGCCCCAGTCGAGCGTGCTTTTTCCTGCTCCCGGCTCCCGGCTCCCCGCTCCCCGCTCCAGCCACGCCTTGGTCGGCGAGCCCGCCACCTCGGTCATCGGCCCGTTCGCCAACAAGGCCCCGCCTTCCCGACCCGCGCCCGGCCCCAGCTCGACCAGCCAGTCCGCCGCCCGGATCACCGCCTCGTCGTGTTCTACGACGACCACCGTATTTCCGCGGTCGCGCAGCTCTTCCAGCGCCCCGATCAGCCGCCCGGTGTCCTCCGCGTGCAGCCCGATGCTGGGTTCGTCCAAAACGTACAGCACCCCGGTCAAGCCGCTGCCCAGCTGGGTCGCCAACCGAATCCGCTGCGCCTCGCCGCCGGACAGCGTCCCGCTCGCCCGATCCAGCCCGAGATACCCGAGCCCCACCCGTTCAAGAAATGACAGCCGCTCCTCCAGCTCCTTCACCAACCGCCCGCAGATCTCCGCCCGGTCCGACGGCACCTGCACGCCCTTCAGCCACTCCAGCGCCTCCTCCACCGGCAGCCCGCAGAAATCCTGGATCCCGAGCCACCGTGGCTGCTCCGGCCCGGAGCAGGCCGTGGCGTCGGCGGCCCGCCGACCGCCCTCCATCCTCACCGCCAGCACCGCCGCCTTGAGTCGTTTCCCGCCGCACACCCGGCACGGCCGCTCCGCCATCACCCGCAGGATCCGCCGCCGCACCGCCTCGCTGCGCGCCGCATGCAGCTTCCGCTCCGCCTCCACGCACAGGCCCTCGTATTTTTTTAACTGCGGCTTCTTCTCCGCGCCCATCTTCCAGCCGGTTTCCAGCGTCCCGCCATGGAAAAGCAGCACCTTCAGAGCCTCCGGCAGCTCCGCGAACGCCACGCCCTCGACCCCGAACATGCGCTCCATCGCCTCCGCCTCCCGCGCGAACATCTTTTCCCGCTGCGACTTCGGCTTCCACCACCCCTTCACCGCCTGCGCCAGCGGTTTTTGCGGATCGTCCACCAGCAGGCCCGGATCGCAAAACCGCTCCGTCCCCAGCCCTTCGCAAGCCGGACAGGCTCCGAGATGCGAGTTGAACGAAAAGTGCCGCGGCGTCAGCTCGCCGATCGTGAAGCCGGTCTTCGGATTCCGGTAGCTGGTCTGAAACGATCGCACCTCCCATTCGTCCGACTCCGGCCGCTGCACCAGCACCCGCGACTCGCTGCCGCAGATCCGCAACGCCGTTTCCACCGAGTCTGCGATCCGCGACTCCGCCCCCTCGCGCACCACCAGCCGGTCGACCACGATCTCCACCTCCCGCGCCCGCGCCGGCCAGGCCGACTCCGCCTCGTCGAGGTCGATCATTTCCCCATCCAGCCGCACCCGCACGAAGCCCTGCCGCTTCAGGTCCGCCACCAGCCGCTCCCCATCCGCCGCCTCCTCCCGCGGCACGGGTGCCAGCACCACCACCTTGGTCCGTTCCGGCTCCGCCGAGAGCGCCGCCACGATGTCGCCCGCGCCCATCTTTTTCAGCCGCTCGCCTGTCTCCGGATCATGCGGCGTCCCTGCCGCCGCCCACAGCACGCGCAGGTGCTCGTAGATCTCCGTCGCGGTCGCCACCGTCGATCGTGGGTTCAGTCCGCCGCTCCGCTGCTCGATCGCGATCGCCGGGCTCAGCCCCTCGATCGCATCGACGTCCGGCTTTTCCAGCTGATCCAGAAACTGCCGTGCATAAGCCGAAAGCGACTCCACAAAGCGCCGCTGCCCTTCCGCGAACAGCGTGTGAAACGCCAGCGACGACTTCCCGCTTCCGCTCGGCCCGGTCACCACCACCAACTTTTCGCGCGGGATCTCGAGGTCGAGATTCCTCAAATTATGCTGCCTCGCCCCACGAATCCGGATCACGCCCCCGAGCTTCGAGTTTCCTCCGCACCGATTCAAGCGGCGAGGCACGTCGTGGGGTATCGGGCTCCTTCGAAAGAGTCGCAGGATGAAGAGGATGAGATGGATTTGCAGGATGGCATTCAAATTGGAGAATCCCCCATCCCATGCATCCTCCCCCTCTGGTTCATCCTGCAACCCACCCTTGGCAGCCCGGCTTGAAAATGACGCATGAAGGCCCAAGAGTCCCCCCGTGCTCGCCCGCTTCCTCGATCCTTCGTGCTGCTCGCTGAAAATCTGCGGCGTCACCCTGCCCGCGGACGCGGACCGGCTCGTCGAGCTCGGCGTCGATGCCCTCGGCGCGAATTTCTGGCCGAAATCGAAGCGCTACCTCGATCCTGCCAAGGCCGGCTTCCTCGCCGACCTCGCCGGCCGCATCCTGCGCGTCGGGGTTTTCGTCAATGCAGGCACCGACCCGCCGCGCGAGCTGTTCGAGGCCGGCTTCATCGACGCCGTCCAGCTTCACGGGGATGAACCCGAAAGCGACCTGCACACGCTCGCCGGACACGGCATCCCCGTGATCCGCTCCGCCACCCTCTCCAACGCGCAACCGCCCGCGGTGCCGGCCGCCCTCCTCCTCGACGCCCACGCCCCCGGCGTCTACGGCGGCACCGGTCGGACGATCGACTGGCCCGCCGCCGCCGACTTCATCCGCCAGCACTCCGGGCTCCCCGTCATCCTCGCCGGCGGCATCGTCCCCGGGAATGCCGCCGAAGCCGTCCGCCTCGTCCGCCCCTGCGCCATCGACATCGCCTCCGGTGCCGAGAGCGCTCCCGGCATCAAGGACTTCGACAAAGTCCGCGCCCTCCAGGCCGCCCTCGCCTGATCGCCGGACCGGATCACGGGTCAGGTCGGGGATTGGAAATGCACCTCGAGCTGGTCGAGAATCTCAAGCCCGGCTTCGGGAGAACCCTTCGCGGCGAGAGCGCGGAAACGGGTTTCAGCGTCAAATTCAGCGATGCTGATCGTGGCCAGCTCTTCGATGAGTTTGTTGAGGCTGACCCCGCGGTGCTTGGCGAGTTGGCGGAGACGAGCGTGTTTATCGTCGGGGATGCGGATGGTGAGAATGCTCATGGCAGGGATGCGAGAAATTGAGTTGGGGTCTGGATTTTCAGCTCGGGAAATCGAAGTTCGCCATGGGCGAGATCCTTGTTGTTGTGAGTGACGACAGTCCCCGCGTTTCCAGCGAGAGCGAGCTCGATCAGATGATTGTCGCCCTCGTCAGGGAGATGGGGCCGCCAAAGGAAATAGACTTTGATCCATTCGCTGACGGACAGGAATGCCGCGAAGAGAGTCTGGCGATCACCCGCCCCGATCGGGCTTTTCACCATCAAATCCTCTCGCGACAGCAGGTCCTCATACTCGTGAAACAAAGCCGGGCCCATGACCGAGGACGCCCGTCCTTGCAAGCACACCCGGATCACCTCCCGGCTGCTTCCGTCCGGACTCAGAATCGCGGCAATGAAAACGTTCGTATCCACAACGATTCGGGGAATCATTTCCACGCATGATAGCGCATACGCTATCACCAGGTCAAATAGGAAGTACGGGCGACCGCCCCGCCTACCCTGCGAGCTGAACCCCGCGTTCCATCCCGACAAACGCAATCCCCTTGCGTTTGCACCCGCCCCGCCTTTCACTCCGCTGCGGCGGTCACCATGCGCGGCTCACCCCTCACACGCACCCTCATCCTCCTCATCGGCCTCGTCGTCGCGGCCGTGGGAACCCGTGCGCTCACCGCCCCGAAAGCTCCGGTTTCCTCGCCTTCGAAAATCACCGCTCCGACCGACCGCGAACTCACCGAGACCCGCTTCGAGCTGACCCTCTCCGCCCCCGCCAAGGAGGTCATCCTCGAGAGCGCCGGAAAGACCGTTTCGCCGGAAATCATCGGCCTCATCCTCACCGGCAGCCTGCCGACTGAGGGCGGGCACCCCACGATTTTCCTGACCATCCGCTGGGCTGAAAGCGATGACACCCCGCGCTTCGCCAAGCTCCGCCTGGAGCCCCCCGGCCTGCCCACCCTCACCCAAACCTTCGACGCCATCGGCGACCTCGACGACGTCTGGGAACCCCATCTCCATGTCTCCACGGATCACTGATCACCCGGCACTTGGCACTGCCGCGCAGCGGCCGGACCACCACACTTGCTGCGAGCATCACGACCACCACCACGAGCTGGTCGTCTCGGACCTCCGCGTCCGCTACCGGCAGGTGATCGCGCTGGAAAACATCGACCTCGCCACCTCCTGCGGCAACCGCGTCGCCCTGATCGGCCCCAACGGTGCCGGCAAGTCCACGCTGATCAAGGCCATCGCCGGGCTCGTTCCGCGGGCCGCCGGCAGCATCGCCTGGCGCGGCACCTCGATCCGCCGCTGGTCGCGCGAATTCGCCTACCTGCCGCAGCGCGAGGAGGTCGACTGGTCCTTTCCCATCACCGTCCGCGGCCTGGTCGAGATGGGCCGCTACCCGCAGACCGGCATGTGGGGCCGTTTTACGGAAAAGGACGACGCCGCCGTCGAGCATGCCCTCGCCACCCTCGACCTGCTCGACCTCGCCGAACGCCAGATCCGCGAACTCAGCGGCGGCCAACAGCAGCGCGCCTTCCTCGCCCGCTCGATCGCCCAGGAAGCCCACGTCCTGCTCCTCGACGAACCCTTCACCGGTCTCGACCGCCGCGCCGCGGCCCAGCTGGGCGAGACCCTCGGCAAGCTCGCCCGCGAGGGCCGCCTCGTCATCGCCTCCCACCACGATCTCAACAGCGCCACCGTGCTCTTCGACGAAGCGCTTTTGCTCGCCACGCGCCCCATCGCCTTCGGCCCCGCCGCCGAGGTCCTGACTCCGGAAAACCTCGCCCTCACCTTCGGCGAAACCTCCAGATAACCATCAACGCGGAACTCCTACACTCACCGTTTTTCCAGCGCGCCCTCGCCGCCGCGCTCGTCATCGGCTTTGCCAATGGCTTCTTCAGCGGCTTCGTCGTGCTGCGGAAACACGCGCTCTCCGTCAGCGCGCTGTCGCACACCATGCTGCCCGGCATCACGCTCGGCATCGTCGTCGCCGGTGCGCTCACCCAGGCCAGCGCTTTCCTCGGCGCGCTGTTCGCCGCCCTGATCGTCGGGCTCGGCTCGGTCGCGGTCGCCCGCGGAAACCGCATCTCGCAGGGCACCGCATTGGCCGTCATCTACACCAGCGCGTTCGCCGCCGGGGTCGCCATCCTGCCGCGCCTCGAGACCCGCCAGGAGCTGGAGCATTGGTTGTTCGGCGACATCCTCGCCGTCGGCTCCGCCGACCTCTGGACCGCCCTCGGCATCGGCGCGGTGATGCTCGTCACCGCCAACCTCCTGATGCGGCCGCTGCTGCTCACCCTCTTCGAGCCCAACGTCGCCGCCGCGCAAGGCGTGCCGGTACGATCGATGCAGTACCTCACCTTCGGCCTGCTCGTGCTCTCGCTCGTCGCCTCGCTGCAAGCGGTCGGCTGCGTGCTCTCGGTCGGCCTGCTCGTCGCCCCCGCGGCCACCGTTTCCCTGCTGACCGACCGCACCTCGTGGCTCTTCTGGGGCGGCGGTCTGCTCGGCGCGCTCGGCGCCGTCGGCGGCGTGCTCCTTGCCGGCGCCACCAACCTCGCCCCCGGCCCGGTCATCGTCATGGTCCTCGGCGCCTGCTTCCTCCTCGCCTGGCTCTTCAGCCCGAAATACGGCGTCGTTTCCCGCTCGCGGGCCTGACCGTGACGCCAACCTCCCCGGTTCCATTCTGCGTAAATCCGGATTCTCGGACGCCGCCCCGCCTCACCCCACCCACGCGACATAGATGCAGTGCCGCGGCTTCTTCGCCTTCTCGTGGGCCTTGACCGGGTGGACCTCGACCCGGAAGCCGGCCTTTTGCAGTGACTTCTCCATCGCGGGCGTCGGGTGCGCCATCCAGTAGGCTGCGCAGCCGGCCGGAGCCAACGCCTCGCGCACCCTGGCGAAAAACGACGGCGTGTAGAGCCGCGAGTTGTCGCCGGTGATCAGCATGTCGGGGCCGTCGTCGATATCGATCAAGATCGCGTCGAGCCCGCCCTTGCCATGCTTTTTCAGCGCGTCGAAAAAATCGCCCTGATGGATCTTCGTCCGCGGATCGGCGAGGATCGGGCCGTTGTGCTCGGCGAGGAAACTGCGGTTCCACTCGATGATTTCCGGCATCAGCTCCGCCACCTCCACCGTGGCCGGGCTGCCGATCCCCTCGAGCGTCCGTTTCAGCGTGAAGCCCATTCCCAGCCCGCCGATCAGCACCCGCGGGTGCTTCGGACGGGTCGGACTGCCCTCCGCCAGATGCGCGCAGCCCAGTTCCGCCAGCTTTTCCTCCGACCAGGTCAAGCGCGTGCTCATCAGCTCGCGGCCGTCGTTTTTCAGATAAAAGTGCCCGTCGTGCCGGTGCAGGGAAAACACGGTGCCGTCCGCGAGGCGGGCTTCGGCGAGCTGGACATAGGGCTTCATGGCGCGACCATCCGTGGAAGGAGGAAAATGACAATCCTCCGCTCCCGCCAAGAACTCGGAAGCCTCGGCGATTCTCTTGAAAACCGCGATAGACGGATCGCTCAGAAACGTTTCATGCTCCCACCATGTCCTTTTTCCCCGACGTTCCGAAAATCTCCTACGAGGGTCCGAAGTCCAAGAACTCCTTCGCCTTCAAGCACTACAACCCCGACGAAGCCATCGAGGGAAAGACCATGCGCGAGCACCTGCGCTTCGGTGCCGCCTACTGGCACGTGATGCGCAACGAGCTGTCCGACCCCTTCGGCGGCGGCACGGCCCTGATGCCTTGGGACGACAAGTCCGACTCGATCGACAACGCCAAGAAGCGCGCCGACGTGTTCTTCGAGTTCCTCGAAAAGATCGACATCGACTACTACTGCTTCCACGACCGCGACATCGCGCCGGAGCTTGGAGATTTCACCAAGTCCACCGAGGCGCTCCAAGCGGTCACCGACCACCTCGAAGGCCTCCAAAAGGACAGTGGTCGCAAGCTGCTCTGGGGCACCGCCTGCCTGTTCGCCCACCCCCGCTACGCCCAGGGAGCCGGCACTTCGCCGGACGCCCGCGTTTTCGCCTACGCCGCCGCGCAGGTGAAGGCCGCGATGGACGCCACCCACCAGCTCGGTGGCGAAGGCTACACCTTCTGGGGCGGCCGCGAGGGCTACGCCACTCTGCTCAACACCGACATGAAGCGCGAGCTCGACCACCTCGCCGCGCTGCTCCACATGGCGGTCGATTATAAGAAAAAGATCGGCTTCACCGGCCAGTTCTACATCGAGCCGAAGCCCCGAGAGCCCTCCACCCACCAGTACGACTCCGACTCGGCGGCCTGCCTCAATTTCCTCCGCGAATACGAGCTGCTCGATCACTTCAAGCTCAACATCGAGACCAACCACGCGACGCTGGCGGGCCACACGATGCAGCACGAGCTGACCGTCGCCATGGGCGCCGGCGCGCTGGGCTCGATCGATGCCAATCAGGGCGACACCCTGCTCGGCTGGGACACCGACCAGTTCCCGACCGACCTCTACGGCACCACCCAGGTCATGCTGAAGGTGCTGGAAATGGGCGGCTTCACCACCGGCGGCCTGAATTTCGACGCCAAGCGGCGCCGCGAATCGCACGAACCGATCGATCTCTTCCACGCCCACATCGGCGGCATGGACGCCTTCGCCCGCGGCCTCAAGATCGCGGCCGCGGTCCGCGCCGATGGCCGCATGGCCGAGTTCGTCAAGAACCGCTACTCCAGCTGGGACGATGGCATCGGTGCCGTGGTCGAAAAGGGCACCGACCTCGACACGCTCGACCAGTGGGTCCGCAGCCACGGAGAACCCGAGCTGAAGTCCGGTCGCCAGGAAATGCTGGAGAACCTCCTCAACGAGTTCATCTGAGCGTGACTCAGGGGGCGCGGGCATGCGACGAATGCCCCCGTTCACCGCCTCATGACCCGCTCCACCCGCGCCCCGCGCCGATTCGGCTGGCTCCTGATCGGCGTCTCGCTGGCGCTCCATTTCATCACCGTTTTCGCCTACTACCGCCAGCCGGCCGCGCTGGCTGCGTTCACCGTGATGCCCATCTGGGTGTGGGGCGGCATCGGCCTGCTGTGCTCGTCGCTGGCCTTCCTGGGCCTGCGGGCGCCGCTGTCGCTCATCGTGACCACCATCTGGGCGCTGACCCTGCTACTCGGTGCGGATGAGGCACGCGTGATCGGCCACTTCGGAGCCCGCACGCCGAAGCCCGGCCCGCCGGTGCCCTACGAGGGCGTCCGGCCGATCCGGCTGCTGACGATCAATACGGCTGATTTCCGCTTCGGCGATCCCACCGCGGACCTCGCCGTGTGGCAGCCGGACATCGTCCTGCTTCAGGAAACGGGCGGCGCCAAGGTCCAGCGGATCGCCACCGCGCTGTTCGGGGCCAAGGCCTCCTACTACAGCTTCGCCTCGAACGGCATCGCCACCCGCTGGCAGCTCGGCCGCCAGGTCCAGGTCAAGGCCCCGCGCTTCAGCAACTTCAATTTCGACGCCACCGTCCACCTGCCGGATGCCCGCACCGTCGAGATCGCCAACGTCCACCTGACCTCCGCGGCCACCGACCTCAGCCTGTGGCGGCCGTCCTGCTGGCGGCGCCACCGTGAAAACCGCCGCAAGCGGCAGTTCGAGATCTCGGCCGCGCTGTCGATCCTGGAGGACAACTGCGATTTCCCCGGCGTCCAGCCCGTGATCCTCGCCGGCGACTTCAACGCCCCGCCCACGGACCCCATCCACCGCCTGCTCGCCCGCGATTTCAACGACGCCTTTGTCGAGGCCGGCACCGGGTGGGGAAACACCTTCCAACGCCGCATTCCCATCCTGCGGATCGACCAAATCCACGCCACCCGCCATTTCAAGATCCTCGGCTGCCGCGCCGTCACCACCCGCCACTCCGACCACCGCTTCGTCGTCGCCGACCTGATCCTCGAATAGCGCCCGTCTGTTTTTTCCCACCTGCTGCCCCCATGTCCGAAATCACCCGCGAAACCCTCGCCAACGTGCTCGAGGAAATCGCCCTCCTCCTCGAGATCCAGGGCGAGAACCCCTTCAAGACCCGCGCCTACCGCCAGGGCGCGGAAATCGTCAGCGGCTTCGATGGCGACATCGTCCAGCGCGCCAAGGACGACGACCTCACGGGCATCAAGGGCCTCGGCGACGCCCTCCAGCAGAAGCTTCACGAACTCGCCACGACGGGAAGACTCGGGTTCCACGAAAAACTACGCTCCCAGTACCCCGCCACCTTTTTCGACCTGTTCGAGATCGAGGGACTCGGCCCGAAAAAGATCGCCGCCCTCCACAAGGAACTCGGCGTGGGCTCGATCGCCGATCTCAAGACCGCCAGTGAAGCGGGTAACGTGGCCCTGCTTGCCGGCTTCGGGAAAAAGACCGAGCAAAAGATTCTCGCCGCCCTGGCCCGTCGTGAGGCCTTTGCCGATCGATTCCTGCTCGATGCCGCCAGCCATGCCGCCGAGATGATCCTCGACCGCCTGCGCTCGCATCCCGAAGTACTACGCGCCCAGTATGCCGGCTCGTTGCGACGCTCCAAGGAGACCATCGGCGACCTCGACTTCATCGTCGCCACCGCGAAGCCCGCCGAGCTCACCGCCTGGTTCGCCGGGCTCGACCTCGCGGAAAGCGTCATCGCCCAGGGTGACACCAAGTGCTCGATCCGCCTCGACAACGGCCTCCAGTGCGACCTCCGCGCCGTCTCCAGCGCCCAGTTTCCCTTCGCCCTCCAGTATTTCACCGGCTCCAAGGAACACAACGTCGCGCTCCGATCCCGCGCCTTGAAGCACGGCCTTTCGCTCAACGAATACGGCTTCACCGCCGGCGGCAAGTCGGTCCAGCACGGTCCCATCCCCGCCGTCCACGACGAGCGCGACATCTACCGCACCCTCGGCCTCGAGTTCATCCCGCCGGAGCTGCGCGAGAACCGTGGCGAAATCGAGGCCGCCGATGAAGGACAACTGCCCAAGCTCGTCGAACTCGAGAACCTCCGCGGCACCTTCCACAACCACACCACCGCCTCCGACGGCAAGGCGACCCTCGACGAAATGGCCGAGGCCGCGCTCGACCTCGGCCTCCGCTACCTCGGCATCGCCGATCACTCGAAGGCCTCCTTTCAAGCCAACGGCCTCGACGAGAGACGCCTCCTCGAGCAGATCGAACAAATCCGAATCTGGAACAAGAACCGCGGCGACGAGCTCTGGATCTTCGCCGGCTCGGAAGTCGATATCCTCAAGGACGGCAGCCTCGATTTCCCCGACGACCTCCTCGCCCGGCTCGACTACACCGTCGCTTCCGTCCACGCCTCCTTCACGCTCGATGAGAAGACCATGACGAAGCGGATCATCCGGGCCATGGAAAACGAGCACGTCACCATGCTCGGCCACCTCACCGGCCGCCTCCTGCTGCGCCGCGAGGCCTACGCGGTGAACCACGACAAGATCATCGACTGCGCCGCCGCCACCAACACCATCATCGAGATCAACTGCAACCCCCGCCGCCTCGACATGGACTGGCGGTGGTGGAAAAAAGCACGCGACAAGGGTGTCCTCACCTCGATCAACCCCGACGCCCACCGCCCCGAGCAGTTCCAGTTCCTCAAGTTCGGTATCGGCATCGCCCGCAAAGGCTGGCTGCGAAAGGAAGACATCCTCAACACCTACGAACTCGACAAGGTGAAGGACTACCTCGGCACCCCCAAGGACCGCCGATCATGAGATCGGCATTGGCCTGTTCGGGGAGCCTGACTCCCCAATAATAGAGAGCTGCCAGGCACCCTATCGGAAACGAATCCGGCCGATGCTGGCGAGGCGGTGCCGATTTCATCATCGGCGCTCCTACCAAGGCAGAATCGTCTCCCACACGCTCGCCCGCGCGCAGCGCAGGATCGCCTCCTCCTCATCCATCCGGCGGAAACGCACCTGCTTCCCGAGCTCGGCCCAGCCGCGTTTCACCGCCTCCAGCTCCACGGAAATCCCGGCGATCCGCACCACCACGTGCCCGGCGATCAATAAGGCCCCGATCGCCAGCACCCACGGGACCGGCGCCCACTTGCTGACCAGCGACACCACCCCGAGCATCACCACCAGCGCCGGCAGGATCCGCAGGTTCCACCAACCGAGCCGGCGCCGTTTCGCCAGCGCCACGCCGTCCTTTTCCATCAGCCGCAGGCCGCCTTCGCGCACCGCATTTCCCAAGGCCGCGGCATCCCGGAAAGCCCCGGCTTTTCCCGAGCTACCGCCGAGGATTTCCATCACCTCCCCGACGGAGATGCCGCACTCCACGCGTCGTCCCTGGTCCCGAACCCGCCGCCAGAACCACCAGCGCGCCACCATCGCCGCGACCAGCGTCAGCACGGAAAGAAGAATCAACAGTCGAGGCACGCCCGACCTTCCTCCATTCCCCCATCCTCATCCAAGCCCGAACCGTTTCGGGTCTTCCGGCCAGGGATGCTTCGGGTATCGCCCCGCCAGTTCCTTGCGCATCTGCGCATAGCCTCCCTTCCAGAAACTCTCCAGGTCCTTGGTCATCTGCCACGGCCGCTGGTTCGGTGCCTGCACGTGCACCAGCACCGGCACCTTGCCGCCGGCGATCCGCGGCGTTTCCCAGACCCCGAAGAGGTCGCGCACCCGCAGCCCGATCCGCGGGTCCTCGCCGATCCCATACACCACCTTCGGCGTCTGTCCGTTGGCCAACTTCAGCCGCTCCGGCGCATACGCGTCCAGCGCCGCCTGCTGCGGCCCGCTCAGCCAATCCTTCAGCACCGGCCACACCGCCGCCTCCTTGATCTCCTTGTAGCTCACCGCGCCGTGACAGATCTGCGCCACCGCCGCCGCCTTGTCCTCGTCCGTCCACGTCGGCAGCTCCAGCTCGGGCATCCAGGCGGAAAGGCAGGCCAGCCGCGCGCACCACTGCTCCACCGCCGCGTCCCACTTCTTCAAAACCAGCTCGCCCGAAAGCACCCGCTCCGCCAACAGTTCGGCCGCGGCATCGAGATGCACGCCCTGGTCGATGTCCCTGCTCTCCAGCACCAGGTCGCGGAAACGCAGCTCCTTTCTCGCCACCGCCCGCCGCCGCTGCTCGTCCCACGCCGCGCCGTCGGTTTCCACCAGATCCTCCGGAAACAGCTCGCGCAGCCACTCCAGCTCGATCGCCGTCGCGCGGTTCAGGTGGGTGATCACCTCCCGGCCTTCCACCTCCGTCATTTCCGCCGCCACGAAGGCATCCGCCTGCTTCGCCGCGCTGTGCTCGTCCAGCTTTCCGCGGCGTTTCCCCACCATCCGACAGGCCAGCGTGGCTTCGCCGAAACGCACGCCCAGCCGGTCGCTGAAGCCCGCCAGCATCGCCTTGCCCACCGCGTCTTTCCCGCCCCCGAAGTCCACCTCCTCCACCGGCCAGCCCCGCTGCCACGCCAGCCGCTTCAAGCGCTCGTATCCCTGCGCCACCTCACGCGCCCCCCGACCGTGGATGCCCAGCTGCGAGACACGGCGCGGGTCGAACTTCATCGCCTCCGCCGCCCCGAACCCGCGCCACTCGGCCTGGAAGTCCGAGTAGTCCCGTACTTCCACGAAATCCTTCATCCCGACGCCGCCGCGCTTTTTCACCCAGATCCCCTCGCCCTGCACCGCCGCGCAGACGAAGGCCATCTCCGCCACGCAGCCGTGCTCCACGCCCGCCATCATCAGCCGCGCAAACCGCGGCTCCAACGGCAGCGACGCCATCGCCCGCCCCTCGCTCGTGATCCCGCCCTGCCGATCGGTCGCGCCCAACCCGTGGAGCAGATCCTCCGCCCGCGCCAGCGCGTCCGGCTTCGGCGCATCGAGCCAGCGGAATCCCGCCACATCCTCCACCCCGCTCGCTTTCAGCAGCAGGCACACCTCCGACAAGTCCACCCGGTGCACCTCCGGCGTCTCGAACGCCTCGCGTCGCGCATGGTCCGCCTCACTCCACAAGCGGAAGCACCTGCCCGGCGCCGTCCGCCCGGCCCGACCCGCCCGCTGGTCCGCCGCGGCCCGCGAGATCTTCTTTACCAGCAGCGTCCCGATTCCCCGCCGCGCATCGAAGCCCGACACCCGCGCCTGCCCGGCATCGATCACCGTCCGCACACCCTCGATCGTCAGCGAGGTTTCCGCGACATTCGTCGAAACGATGATCTTCGGCGGTCCGCCGGACGCCACCGCCGCCTCCTGCGCCGCCGGCGGCAAACTACTATGCAAGGGGTAGATCGTCCTTCCCCGGGTCCAGGCCGCGTTCCGCAGCAGCTCCTCGGTTTTCCGGATCTCGTGCATTCCCGGCAGAAAGCACAGCACATCCCCGCACTCCGGGTCCGCCAACGCCTCCCTGCAGGCCGCCGCCGCCTGTTCCCAGGCCGGCGGATCGACCATCCGCCCGGTCCGGTCGCGCACCGGCTTCGAAGGCCGATACACGATCTCCACCGGATAAGTCCGCCCACCCGCTTCCAACGCCTCGGCATCTCCGAGAAACTCCGCCAATCCCGCCGTCTCCAGCGTCGCCGACATCACCACCACCGCCAGGTCCGGGCGCTCCATTTCCTGCAAATCGAGGCACCGTCCCAACGACACATCCACCGCCAGCCGCCGC
Source organism: Haloferula sargassicola (assembly GCF_040362925.1). Taxonomy (NCBI): domain Bacteria; kingdom Pseudomonadati; phylum Verrucomicrobiota; class Verrucomicrobiia; order Verrucomicrobiales; family Verrucomicrobiaceae; genus Haloferula; species Haloferula sargassicola. The sequence goes on along the minus strand of NZ_BAABRI010000008.1, from coordinate 57,157 downwards.
TCGTGGAATTCGTCGAACACCACCGCCGACACGCCCGCTAATTCCGGATCATCCTGAATCCACCGCTGGAACACGCCGTCGGTCAGGAAGACGATCTTCGTGTCCCGTCCGTATTTCGTATCGAAGCGAACCGCATAACCCACTTCACCGCCAACATTTCCGCCGCGCTGCTTCGCCACCCATCCGGCCAAGAGCCGCGCCGCCATCCGCCGCGGCTCGATGACCAGGATCGTCCCGTCCAGACCCGCATCGCGAATCATTCCGGGCACCGCCGTCGACTTGCCCGACCCCGTCGGCGCCTTCAGCAGCACCCTGGCGCGATCGCCCGTGGCGACCGCGCGCTTCAACTCCTCCTCGATCTCAAAAACCGGCAATCGCACGGGCGATTGGTAGCACAGAGGCGCCCGCAGTCAGGAGCGCCGATTATGAAATCGGCAACGCCTGTTCGGAGACCAAGCCTGTTCGGAGTAGAAAGCCTCCGGGCCTCCGATCGAGGGATCTTCTAGCCCGGCAGGCGAGGCGTGCCGATTTCATAATCGGCGCTCCATCTGCGGTGCCGATTTCATGATCAGCGCCGTCTGTGAGGCCGATTTCATCATCGGCGCTCCTCTCGCAAGCCTGGAGGCTCGCGCCACTCAGCCCAGCGCCTTCGCCATCAGCGCGTTCATGCGCTTCACGGTTTCCCGCGCATCCTCAAGCAGGCCGGCGGCCATCAATGCGTTGTCGAGGAGCTGGCCAGCGACCAGCTTGGCGGTCTCCGGGTTGCCGTCCTTCGCCTTCGACAGAGCGCGGATGATCTCGTGGCGCGGGTTGATCTCCAGTTCGACCTTCACCTCGTCGCTGAAGTTCTCGTCCATCGCCTTCATCATCGCGCGCATCTGCGGCGTCATGGCGTCCTCGGGCGTCAGCGCCACCACCGGGCTGTCGACCAGACGCTTGCCGGCCTCGACCTTGGTCACGCGGTCTCCGAACTCAGCCTTGAGGAACTCGCACAGCGCCTTCGTTTCCTCCTCGGAAAGCGACTCGCCCTCGAGCTCCGCGTCTTCCAGCTCGACGCCGGCCTTGGCCACGGAGACCAGCTTCTTGCCCTCGAACTCGCCAAGCGAATCCACGACATATTCGTCCACCGCATCGGTGAAATAGATCACCTCCAGGCCGCGCTTGCGGAAGCCTTCGAGGTAGGGGCTGGCCTCGATCTGGTCGCGGTTGCTACCGACAATATAGTAGATTGTGTCCTGCCCGTCCTTGGCGCGCGTCAGGTAGTCGGCGAAGCGGGTCAGCTTGCCCGCCTCGGTCATCGAGCTTTCGAAGCGCAGCAGCTTGGCGAGCGCCTCCTTGTTGGCGAAGTCGGTGGCGATGCCTTCCTTGAAGAAGCGGTCGAACTTCTTGTAGAACGCCTGCCATTTCTCCGGATCGCCCGTGGCTTCCTTGTCGAACATCTTGATGATGCGCTTGACGATCACCTGGCCGATTTTCCGCACCAGGGCGCTGTCCTGCATCGACTCGCGGGAGATGTTCAGCGGCAGGTCGGCGCTGTCGATGACGCCCTTCATGAAGCGCAGCCACTCGGGCAGCAGGCCTTTCGGCTCAGGGTCGATGAGGACCTTCTTGCAGTAGAGCGCGACGCCCGGGTCGAGCTTCGACATGCCCATGCGCTCGATGTTTTCCGAGGGCACGAAGAGCAGCGCGTTGATCGCGATCGGCGCGTCGGCGGCGAAATGCAGGCGATACTGCGGCTCGTCGAAGGCCTTGGCCTGGAACTGGTAGAAGGCCTTGTATTCCTCCTCGGAAATCTCGCTCTTGTTCTTCAGCCACAGCGCCTCGACCTCGTTGACGCGCTTGCCATCGACCATGACCGGGAAGCCGACGAAGTTGCTGTAGGTTTCGACCAGGTGCTTCACGCGGTAGTCCTCGGCGTATTCCCTCTGGTCGTCCTTGAGCTTGAGCACGATCTTCGAGCCGCGGGCGACGCCCTCGGCCGGCTCGATCTCGTAGCCGGTGCGGCCGTCGCTGGTCCACACGAGGCCCTCGCCGTCCTGGCGCCAGCTGCGGGTGTAGACCTTGACTTCATCCGCCACCATGAAGGCCGAGTAGAAGCCGACGCCGAACTGGCCGATCATGTCGGCCGGCGAGCCGCCGCTGTCCTTCATCGCCTGGAGAAACGCCTTGGTCCCCGAGTGGGCGATGGTGCCGAGGTTTTCCACCAGCTCCTCGCGGGTCATGCCGATGCCATGGTCCTCGATGGTCAGCGTGCCGGCCTCCTTGTCGGCGGTGATGGTCACCTCCAGCGGCAGGCCCGGGTCATGGACATCCTTCTCGGTGGCCTCGATGTGCCGGAGCTTCTCCATCGCGTCGGAGGCATTCGACACCAGCTCGCGGAGGAAAATCTCGCGGTCGGTGTAGAGGGAGTGGACGACGAGATCGAGCAGCTGCTGGATCTCTGCCTGAAAACCGTGTTTTTCGGAGGTCGTTTCGCTCATGGCGGGGCGAAAAATAGTGGGCCGGCCCGTGGTGTCAACCACCCCCGTTTGCCCGACCCTTGCCTTCATTGCGCCCTGCATCCCACACGGTGCGAACCGCCTTTCAGCGGAGCCGACGTGCTACCGGTCGTGAAGTTTAAATTTTCCATAAACCATTGGTAATCCGTCACTCATGAACCATCACCCAAGCTGGACCAGGACCTGCAGAGTCGGGTGGCGAGAATCCCGGCCGCAGCGGCCGGCCCATCCAACCCCAGCTCCTATTATGAAACTGACCGAATTTGCCCTGATGCTCGCCATTCCCGTCGCCGGACCCGCCGCTCTCGCGGACGAAAAGACGGACATGGACCACACGACCGACAGCCCCGCCATGGTGGTGGATCCCGCGCTTCCGCAAAACGTCTACAAGGCCATCAAGGACGGCGCCACTTTCCAGCTGCTCGAGGAGGCCATTGACGCGGCTGGCTTGGAAGAGAACCTCACCAACGCGGGCGCCATCACGGTGTTCGCGCCGACGGACGAGGCCTTCCGCAAGCTCCCCAGCGAGACCATGGCCCAGCTTCTGGCGCCGGAAAACAAGCTCAAGCTCCGCGAGCTGTTGCTGAGCCACGTGATTGCGGGTCGCATGATGTCATCCTCGATGCAGGACGGCGAAATGAAGACCATGAGCGGCGATAAGATCGAAATCGATGTCGATGGCAAGGAAGTCAAATTCGGCGACGCCAAGGTCGTGAATGCCGACATCGACGCCGGCAACGGCGTGATCCAGGTGATCGACAAGGTCGTCGTTCCCGAAGCGCTCGACGGCTTTGCGGGCCTCGACGAAGACTGATGCACCCATATTTTCCCCCTCCCCCCGTTCAAGCGCGGCCTGATATGCAGGCCGCGCTTTTTTTGCGTCCGGCGGGAAGCTGCGTCGGTATCGCACAAAGCAACGTCGGCAGGGTGCAAAAGCCCCATCCCGTGGCCGGCGACCACCGGCGAAAAACTGTCCAAACGGCGGCAACCGTTGAAGATCCGCCACTTACCGACGACTCGTCCGCGACGGCACGGTCCTTGCGAAAATGCCCGGCATGAGAACCTCGTCCTGGGCCACCCTCGTGAGGCCCGCCCTGCTGACCGCCGTGCTCGTCGCCGTCGACATCGCCACTTCCTACTCCGCCGAGCTGCCCACCACCGGTCCGGTGGAGCGCCTCAATGATTTCCTGGCCGCCAGCGGTCGCACCCGTGGCGCGGATTTCACCGTACAGGTGGAGGATCACATCGCCCATCTCAGCGGCACTGTCCGCACCATCGATCAGGCCGAGTTCATCGCCGAGTCGGCCATGTGCATGGATGAAGTGTTCGGGATCGTGCAGGACCTCCGCGTGGACGCTCCTGCCGCCAAGGCCGAACTCGTCGCCACCGAGCTGCTCTCGCGTTCGCCCGTGCTCGAGAACGCCTCGATCCGGGTGAGCGTCTCCCATGACGGGGTGGCGGTGGTTTCGGGGAGCGTCGGTTGTTTCGATGAAGAAGACGTGGCCCGCGAGCTGGTCTCGAGGGTGGAGGGGATTCGGGAAATCGACATGCAGGTGAAGACCGATCCTTTCCTGATGCGTCCTCAGGGCGCCGTCGAAGCGCAACTGCTGATGTCCTACGCGGATGATCCGATCTCCAGCAGCTATGCTCTGGTTCCCACCTTCTCCGACGGACGGCTGGTGCTCACCGGCACGGTCGCTTCACCCGAGGAAAAGGATCGCCTGCTGCTGACCTCGCTGGTTTCCGGCGTGATGGAGTGCGATGCCGCCGGCGTCGTGGTCGATCCGCAACTCGCCGTGGCGGGCATCGCGGAGAAGGACTACCAGACCTCCGACATTCTCAAGGTCCTTGACCGTGTGATCGAAACCGACCCGCGTCTGGCTGAGTGCCAGCTGGTGACCGGGTTCGTCGGAAGCCGGCTGACCATTGACGGTGTGGCTCCGAGTGCGGCCGCCCGCGAAGCCTGCCTTGCCGACGCCCGCGCGCTCCCCGGCGTGACGGGTATCGACGCCCGGATCGCGATCGGCGACGGGGTCGGACCCAGCCTCAGCGCCAACTGAGCACCGGCCGGCGTTTAGTTTCCCCGCGCCTTGCGGTAGGCGGTGATGATGCGGCCCACCACCGGGTGCCGCACCACGTCATCACCGGTGAAGCGGACGAAGCCGATGCCCTTCACTCCCTCCAGCGCGCGCTCGGCTTCGGTGAGGCCGGAGGAAATGTTCGGCTTGAGATCGACCTGGGAGGAATCGCCCGTCACGACCATCCGTGAATCCTCTCCGAGCCGGGTCAAGGCCATGAACATCTGCTCGCGGGTGGTGTTCTGCGCCTCGTCCAGGATCACGAACGAGCGGGCGAGCGTCCGCCCGCGCATGAAAGCAAGCGGGGCGATCTCGATGGTTCCATCCTCGAAGTAGCGCTCGCCCTGCTCGAAGCCGATCATGTCGTGGATCGCATCGTAGAGAGGCCGCAGGTAGGGCGCGACCTTCTCGCGCATGTCGCCGGGGAGGAAACCGAGGGCCTCGCCGGCTTCTACGGCGGGTCTCGTAAGAACGATCCGCTGCACCAGCTTGGCCTTGAGCATGGAAAGCGCCATGGCCATCGCAAGGTAGGTCTTGCCGGTGCCCGCCGGGCCGAGCCCGAACGTGACGTCGCTGGCCTCGATCGTCTGGAGGTATTCGAGCTGGGTCGGCGTCTTGGGCACCACCGGCTTGCGGCCGCGGAAGCCGAGCAGCCGCACCCCGGACAGGGCGCTGACTCCCCCCTCGCCGCCTTGCGCGGCAAGGTCGATGGCCATCTGGAAGTCCCGCGCTTCAATTTCCGCGCCATTCCGTTTCGCATCCTCGAGATCGCGGAAGGCCCGCTCGGCGGCCTCGACCCCCGGGGCGGGGCCGGCGATCAGGATCCAGCCATCGCGGGTGACGGTGCGCACGCCGAGCTTCTGCTCGAGGTAGCGCAGTTCGCCCGCGTCGTTGGCGAACAACGAGTGAAGGAACGGAGCCGTCTCGAACTCCAGCCGGACTTCGATTTCCTGGCTCACAGGTTCTTGTCGGTCACCGCCCCCTCGCTGGCGCTGGTCGTCAGCTTGGCGAACTTCGCCAACACACCGCGGGTGTAGTGCGGGGACGGCTGGTGCCAATTGTCCCGGCGGGCCTTCAGGGCATCGTCGTCGAGGTCGACCGAGATGGTGTTGTTGACCGCGTCGATGGTGATCGTATCGCCATCGACCAGCAGCCCGATCGGGCCGCCATCGAAGGCTTCCGGCGTAATGTGGCCGACCACGAAACCATGGCTGCCGCCGGAAAAACGACCGTCCGTGATGAGGGCCACCGTTTTCCCGAGACCACGGCCCATGATGGCGCTGGTGGGGCCGAGCATCTCGCGCATGCCGGGGCCGCCCTTCGGGCCCTCGCGGCGGATGACGATCACGTCCCCGTCCTTGATGCCTCCATCGAGGATCTCCTTCATCGCATCGCTCTCGGAGTCGAACACGCGGGCCGGGCCGGTGAAGGATTCACCTTCCTTGCCGGTGATCTTGGCCACCGCTCCGCCGGGAGCGAGGTTGCCGTAGAGGATGCGCAGGTGGCTGTCCTTCTTGATCGGGTTGTCGAGCGGGCGGATAATGTCCTGGCCTTCCGGGTAGTGAATGGGTGAGTTCTTGAGGTTTTCCTCCAGCGTGCGGCCGGTGACCGTCATGCAGTCGCCGTGCAGCAGCCCGGCTTCGAGCAGGATGCGCATCAGCGGCACCGTGCCGCCGATCTTCACCAGCTCGGCGACGACGTATTTCCCGGAGGGCTTCAGGTCCGCCAGCACCGGCACGCGTTTTCCGATCTCGGTGAAATCATCGATGCTCAGCTCGACCTCGGCGGCATGGGCCATGGCCAACAGGTGGAGCACCGCATTGGTCGAGCCGCCGAGCGCGATCACCACGGTGATCGCGTTCTCGAAGGCCTTGCGGGTCATGATGTCACGCGGCTTGATGTCGTGCTGCATCAGGTGCAGCACCGCGGCACCGGCGTCGAAGCAGTCGCGCATCTTGTCATCCGACACGGCGGCCTGGGCGGAGCTGTTCGGCAGCGACATGCCGAGCGCCTCGATGGCCGAGGCCATGGTGTTGGCGGTGTACATCCCGCCGCAGGAACCCTCGCCGGGAATGGCGCAGGATTCGACGGTTTCCAGCTCCTCGTCGGAGTACTCGCCGGAAGCGTGTTTGCCCACGGCTTCGAAGATCGAGACGATGTCGAGGTCCTTCTTCTCGCCCTTGATGGTGGCGCAGCCGGGCAGGATGGTGCCGCCGTAAACGAACACCGCCGGGCGGTTCATGCGGGCCATCGCGATCAGGCAGGCGGGCATGTTCTTGTCGCAGCCGCCGATGGCCACGAAGCCATCCATGCCCTCGCAGCCGACCACGGTCTCGATCGAGTCGGCGATCACCTCGCGGGACACCAGCGAGTATTTCATCCCCTCGGTACCCATCGAGATCCCGTCGGAAATGGTGATGGTGTTGAAAATGACCGACTTGCCGCCCGCGGCATCGGCACCCTTGGCGGATTCCCTGGCGAGGCGGTCGATGTGGATGTTGCACGGGGTGACCTGCGACCAAGTCGAGGCGATACCGATCTGGGGTTTGGAAAAGTCCTCTTTTTCAAAACCGACGGCGTAGAGCATGCCGCGCGACGGGGCGCGGTCGGGACCATCGAGCATGGGCGAGGAGTACGGGCGACGCGGATCGGACATGGGGGGAATGTGTTTTTCCCGACCCCCCCCGTCAAGGCGGCTCCCTGACGTCGCGCGAGTCGAAGGGAAGCCCCCGGCTGAACTAGCGAAGCTCGACGCGATAAGGATCCTCGCCTTCCACGATCGGGCCCTGCGGCTCGACGTAGCGGTGGTGCGCGGAATTCACGACCGGCACCGCCTTGGGCGGCGCGTCGGGTTCATGGTCGAGATCCGCGTGCCTGCAGGCTTCCGAGCGGAAGCCGGCAAGCACGGGGGACCGGATGACCAGGCCTGCGGGATCGTCCAGGCAAGCCGCCGTGGCCCGGCCGTCGGAGCGCAGGCACACGGCGTCGTCGAGATGATCGGCATCGAGCGGCCAGCCCTCGGGATGCGAGTCACAGGCGGCGGCCATGATTTCCGACCAGATCGGCATCGCCATGGTGAGGCCGGGGTAGTCGACTGGCAGCTTGCGGCCATCGGCCTGTCCGACCCACACGGCGCAGGTGACATGGCGGTCCGAGCCCAGGAACCAGCCATCGTGGAAACCGTAGGAACTTCCCGGCTGGCCGATCAGCCCGAGCCGGTCGAGGCCGTTCACGGCCAGCATTTCCGCATAGCGGGGCTCGCGCAGGCGGGCGGCCATCAGTTCGCGCAGGATCACGGCGGTTTCAGGTCGCATCGCACCGGCCGGAGGAAGGCCGTCAGGCCCGACGTGCCGGCCGCCGTGGCGGTCATTGACGGCGGTGACCGTCGTCACCGGCGGGCACGGCGCACCGGCATTGGGAAAGGCCGTGAAGGCACGCGCCAGCTCGATCACCCGCACCGAGGAGGAGCCCAGAAAGCTGGCCGGGTAAGGGCGCAATTCCGATCGGATCCCCGACTGTTTCACCAATGCGATGAAGTCATCGAACTTACAGCGATTCCCGATCCTCACCGCGGCGCCGGTCTTGGATTTCACGAACGCGAAAGGCATCGTCAGCCGGTCCTCGAAGCGGCCGGCATCCGCCCCCCACTCGGCGAGCATCCCGTCGGTGCCGCCGACCATGACCGAGGCGTTGTCGAGCGGCGCATCGAGCACCTCGGCGTGCAGATGGGTGGGGTCCTGATCGAGGTAGGTGGCATAAACGAAGGGCAGGAACGCGGTGCCCGGAGGCCGCCGCCCGAGGAAGGCGCGATCAAAGGACCCGGTGGCGAAGTCCCGCCCGCCCACGGCGGCAAGCAGGGCTCCGCTTTGGTTGTCGATCACCACTGCCGCGCCCTCCAGGCGTTCGTCCGCGGAGCAACGGCGATCGCCCGTGCGGGTGCTCTCGGGATGCTCGGCCTCGACCTTTTCCAGCTGCCGTTGGATGGCCTCCACGGCCACCAGATTGAGCCGGCCCTCCAGCGTGGATTCGACCGTCCCGCCGTCCAGTTGCAGGCGTTTGGAAAAGTGGCTCTCGACCTCCCGGCGGATCGCCTCCAGCGCGAAGTCGGGCTGGTTGTCGCGTTGACTTTCGGGAAGCACCTCGACCGGCAACGCGCAGGTTTCGGAGCACTCCTTTTCCCCGATCATGCCGAGGTCCCGCATCCGGCACAGCGTCAGGTTCCGCACCCGCCGCGCCTCATCGGCATCGACAAAGGGCGAGAAGCTCGACGGTCCCTTGATGATACCCGCGATGGTCGCCGCCTGGGCCAGGTTCACCTGCGAGGGCGCCACTCCGAAATAACCTTCAGTGGCGGAGCCGATCCCATAGAAGCCGCTGCCGAGATAGATGCGGTTGAGATAATGCTCGAGAATCCGGTGCTTCGAGTATCTCTCTTCCAGCCGGAGGGCGACGAAGATTTCGGTAAACTTGCGGTCGAAACTTTTGCCCCGGAGATGATAGACATGGCGGGCGAGTTGTTGGGTGATGGTGCTGCCGCCCTGCTTGATCTCGCCGGCCTCGACGTTCACCACAGCGGATCGCAGCATGCCGATCATGTCGAATCCGGGATGATGAAAAAAACGGGCGTCCTCGGTGGCGACGACGGCATCGACCAGCAGCGGGGAAACCTCATCGAGCCGTACCAGGGAACGGCTTTCGATGAAGATCCGCCCCAGATCCTTCCCCGCCGAGTCTCTTACCAAGGCACCGGTCTCCATTTCATCCACGGCCTTCAAATCGTAGCCCGCGGCGATCCGCGAATACTTGATCGCGATGCCACCCACCGTCGCGATCCCGGCGAGGGCAATGAGCGCCACCAGCGCGGCAACGATTTTAGCCCACGCGGGCCAATGGCGCGGATGAAACAAGCGGCGGAAGGAGCGGAGGCGGTTCATCGGACAAGGGTCACGGGTTCGGCCAGCGGAATGGCCGCGGGGACATCAAGACTTTCGATAAGCGTGTAGTCCTGCAGAGGGACCGGGCCGGAAGTGGGCCCGCGGCGGATGCAGCCCTCATGATCGCGCCGGAAGACATCGTGGAGAAACTGCGAGGCCACCGGTGCGGCGGTCGAGCCGCCGAAGATGCGCTCGCCCGGCTCGCCCTCCATCACCACCGCGAATGAGATGGGAGGCGTGGAGTTCGGCACGAAGCCCGCGAACCAGACGACCGAGGCATCCCGGCCATGATTCTTCCACTGGGCTGTTCCCGTTTTTCCGTAAACCGGCACGTATTCGTGGCGGGCCGCCTTGCCGGTTCCGCGCTCGTGGTTGACCACGCCATAGAGGCCGCTGTTGACCGCGTTCAGGGTGGTTTCAGAAAGCCCGAGCCGGACCGCCGGACGCAAATCCCGGGTCTCCACCAAGCGTCCCTGGCCATCCTGCACCTGCTGAAGCAGGCGGGGCGATGGCAGATAGAATCCGCGGCACCAGCCCCCCATCATGAGGGCCACCTGAAGCGGACTGGCATCGATCGGGCCCTGGCCGATGGAAAGATTGGCCACCGCTTGCGCGGACGGAGCGGAGCCCGGCAAAGCTCCCGCCCCCGTGCCCACCACCATCGTCGGCGCACTGCCGAATCCGAAGCGGCGGGCCCATCCCAGCAGCGGGCGATCGCCGGTGCGGAGACCCAGTTCATAAAAGTAGGTGTTGCAGGACCTCACCAAGGCGCTGGACAGCGTGAACAAACCTTCGTCGCGATCGGACCAGTTGCGGAAGATCCGGCCCGCAATCTCCAGCTCGGGTCCGCAGAAAATCCGTTCGGATGGTGAAACGACCCGGCTCTCCATGGCGGCCGCCGCCGTGACCGGCTTGAACACGGAACCGGGCGGATAATTTCCCTGAAGAGCCCGGTCAAACAGCGGCGCCCGCGGGCTCTCGGAAAGCTCTTGGTAGACCGCCGGTTTCACCGACCAGGCGAAGTCCGCCGGACGGAACGTCGGCCATGAAGCCGAGGCCAGCAGGTCGCCCGTGCGGCTGTCGAGGATCACCGCCGCGCCGGGTCGGCCGGCCTGGCGCAGGGCGGACTCGACCGAGCGCTGGACCGCGAGGTCCAGGGTGAGCACCACCGCGTTACCCGCTTGAGGCGCCTCGATCGTATCTTGAGAAACCGGACGGCATGCGTCGTCAAAGGCGACCGACATCAAGCCGGGCTGACCGCTCAGCGCTTTGTCCATCGCACCCTCGATGCCTGACTTGCCCACCGTGGTTCGCCACAGTGGCTCGCGCTGGCGAAGAAGACCATGCTCGGGAATGAAGTCGCTTCCCAGATGCCCGATCAGATGAGCCGCCGTTCGGTCGCCGGGATAGTGGCGGAGATAAACCGGTCGTAGCAAGAAACCCGCATCGGTCGCCTCCTTGCGAACGGTGGAGTCGTCCGCCATTTCGAGCGGATCGGAAATCACGAGCGGCAGCCGGCGGCGGAACTGGAAATGTTTTTTCAAGGTCGGCTCGCTCGGCATGTGGAGCAAGGCCCGCAATGAGTCGGGCGCCTGCGACAGACGGTCATGCACCGACTCGATGTAATGCTCGGCTGACTCGCCGCCATCCACCGGGATGGCCAGCAGCACTTGCCGGGCGACGACCGTGTCCGCCAGGACGCGCCCAGCCCGGTCGAGGATCAGTCCCCGCGGCGCCGGCACCTCGAACAGGCACGGGGTCACATCGTCCCGTGTCACCGCCGAGGGAGCGAACCCGCTTTTCTCATCCGCCATGACCGCACCCAATGCGACCGCCAGGCCGGCGGCGGGGAGCAAGGTCTTCGAGATCGCGTTCATGGGCTTCCTTTCTTCGCAGGCCGGGTGCCACCCCTCAGGGCCCGGAGTTCGGGCGCGATCCATCATGTCGACCGGATTCAGGAATTGCAGATTGCAGGCGAAAAAGGTCCCGTCCGGCAATTTGCGCCGCCGGTTTCCCACCCGCGGCGTCGAAAGCCCGAGCCTTCAAGGAAACTTCGGCGGCACGCATCGCGCGACAGCCCTTCCCATGAAAACTCCACCTTCCATCACTGCCACTCTTGCCGCCCTGCTGACCCTCGCGCCCCTCACGGGTCCGATCGCTTTCGCGAAAGACACGGCCAACCCCGAGTCGCAACCGGTCCGCGACAGCGCCCGCGCGGCAGGCGAGGAATCGACTCCGGTTCGCGACCCGAACGATGCCGCCAATCCCGAGTCCAAGGAAGTTCGTGATACGACTCCTCTCACCAGCCGGGAAACGCAGCCGTCCCGTGATTCCGACCCCAAGGCCTCCCCCGACTCCGAGCCGGTGCGGGATGACAGCTCCAAGGCTTCCCCTGAAGCCCGGAGAGTTGAAGACAACGAGCCCGAAGCCAGTCCCGAGGCCACTCCGGAAATGGACTCCTCCCGAGGCCAGGCCGGCGATGATTCGCATCCGGTTCAAGACCGCGAAGATTCCAAGGCCTCGCCGGAAGCCCGGTCGCTGAAGGACCGGGATCCTTCGAAGGCCTCTCCCGATGCCCGGCCTTTGGAGGATGCTCCCGCCGTTTCACCCACCGCGCCCCTGCCGGAAACCGACCGCTCCCCCGGCTCGATTCCCCCCGTCGAAGAAGCCACCAGCAGCTTGGAGGAAGACCTTCAGGCCACCAAGCTGGATCTCAAGGGAGAAGACTCCGCGATGGCGGTCATCGAGCAGGTCCTGGGCGCGGAGGGACCGGTGTCGCGCGCCGAGGTGGCCCGGGAGGAGCAAACCTTGCGCGTCGGAATGGATGACGAGATGTCCCCCGCCGATCGAGACGTGCATCAGCAAGCCGTCGACTTCATCCGCGCCCGCCTCAACGGCAGGGAATCGGCCGATCTCGCCCCCGAGTTTTTCCGCACCTCCATCCGCGATCCGAGACCGATGAGCAACGAGGCGGGCGAAACCAACGAAGTCCCCGCCCGCTTCGCGGATCATGGAAAGCGCTATGTCACTTATCCGGACCGCGCCGCGATTCCGGCAGTGCTTCTCGCTTCGGCCGCCCTCGACCGGGTCGCCATCCAGCCGTTGAAGGAGGCGCGGAAGACGGTGCCGGCCGACTGGGACAAGCTGCCCGAGTCCGAACGGGCCGATCAGGCGCAAGTGGTCTCCTATGCGATCGATGATAATTCGATGCTCTCCAGCAATGACATCCTGTTCATGGAAGGCAGCACCCAGCTGGCCGACGATCATTCCTTCGCCATGCTCCATGCCCTCGGCGATGCGATCAGCGGGGGCGGTTTGGAAAACGACCGCTTCGTGATCGAGGTCCACACCGCGGCGGGCAGCAGCTCGGCGCGCAAGCTGACCCAGCACCGTGCTGAATCGATCGCCCGTGCGTTGGTGCGCGAGGGCGTTGATCCCACGCGGCTGATTCCGATCGGCCACGGAGATACCGAAGCTCGCTTCCCCGCGGATGCCGACCCCAGCCTGCGCCAAGTCGATCAGCGGGTGATCATTTTCCGCAGCGGAACCTGAAGGCCTATTCCTGTGGCGTTTCCGTGACGATCAGATTCGGATCGGCGGGAACGCGCAGGCACTTCTTTTCACTGGGGGGAAAGGTGGGGTCCACCACCAGGGTTCCCGGCGGTATCCCCTTCACGTCGATGATCTTGTTGTTGAAGGGGCTGAAAACGAAGCCGGCCTTGCCCGGCACCGCCGTCGCAACCGCCGGACCATCGCCCGGCTCTTTCTCCTCGACTTCGGGAACCACGAAATAGCCGTGTTCATCATCGGGAAACTCCGGATCCCTCATCACCGTGCCGGCCTCAAGACCCTCGATGAACACCTCCTTGCCTGACATCGGGCTGATGGCATATCCCGCCTTGGTTATCTTCGCCACCGGCCGCCCTTCGGTCTTGGGAGGCCGGACCCTCAGTTTCGGGGAAACCCCCTCGGTCGCATTGTCGGAGGCGACGGAGGGCTCGATCGACGAAGAGCCCACGGAGCGGGATCCCGCACCATCGGAGGGCGGGACACCGTCCGCATCCTTTTCATCACAACTTCCCAAGAGACCCAGAGAAAGACCGGCCAAAGCTATCCATTTCATACCCCTTAACTCCTGTCGGATTCACATCGGTTCGTCAATGGGTTCGTTCCCAGCCGGGCGAACACGCTCCCCCCTTGCGACGCGCCCGCAGGATGGCCCAGACTCCGCGCAAGCATGGAAGACGCCTCCTCGAACCCCTACGCCCCGCCGACGACGTTGGGCAGTCCACTACTCCCACCGGAACTGCCGAACCGTGCTAACTTCCGGGCCGAGGGCCGCCGTTGTTCTCGCAGCCACCACCGACAATGACTCCACCGCCGGCGCCTGCGGGCTCGGAGGCACTCTGCTGGTGATTTTTTCCCTGATCGCGATCATTGTCTCCAATCCGATCAAGCCGGTGGGTCACAAGGAGGGATGGTTCAAGCTCAAGGGCTGCTCCCGCGACCTGCTGGCCACCCTGCCGCAAGGGCGACCCTCGGTTTGAGGAAAAAGCCCGCCTCCTCCGGCTGAGCGGGGTTTCCGGGGAAACAAAAAAGCCGGCCCCGCGGATGGCGGGACCGGCTGGAAGGAATCGGTCGTCAGGCGCTCTCGACTTCGGTCGCGGGAGCCTCGTCCTCTTCGGACACGGGCTCCTCGAAGACCGGCTCGGGTTCCTCGACGGTGAACTCGATCTCGCTGTCGCGGTGGCGCTCGAAACCGGTGCCGGCGGGGATCAGGTGACCCATGATCACGTTCTCCTTGAAGCCGCTGAGGTAGTCGATCTTGCCGAGGGTGGCCGCTTCGGTCAGCACGCGGGTGGTATCCTGGAAGGACGCCGCGGAGATGAACGAGTCGGTTTCCAGCGAGGCCTTGGTGATGCCCAATAGCACCGCTTCGGCTTCGGCCGGCTTACCCCCGTTGGCGATGATCTGCTCATTGACCTGATTGAAGGTCGTGCGGTCGATCTGGTCGCCCCACAGGAACTGGTCGGCATCGCCCGGGTCGGTGATCTTCACCTTGCGCAGCATCTGGCGGATGATGATCTCGATGTGCTTGTCGTTGATTTCCACACCCTGGACACGATAGACCGACTGGACTTCGTTGACCAGGTGCTCCTGAAGCTCCTGGGCACCGCAGGCCTCGAGAAGGTCCTCCGGAGAAACCGGGCCTTCCGTGATCTGGTCGCCCCGCTTCACCTGGTCACCTTCGGTCACGATGATGTGACGGCCCATGGGCACGAGGTGATCGACGCTCTCGCCGCTTTCCGGATCGGTGGCGATGACCTTCTTCTTGCCGCGGACCGTGCCGCCGAAGGAGATCTCGCCATCGATTTTGGCGATGACGCAGGCATCCTTGGGCTTGCGGGCTTCGAACAACTCGGCCACCCGCGGAAGACCGCCGGTGATGTCCTTGGTGCGGGCCACCTTCCGGGGAGTCTTGGCGAGCTGCACACCGCCGGCCACCTTGCTGTTTTCCTTCACGGAAAGGTGGGCCCCGACCGGAATCGAGTAGCTGGCGAGCACGTCGCCGCTCTTCGGATCCACGATCACGACCTGCGGGTGGAGGTCCTCCTTGTGCTCGGTGACGACCATGCCCTTCTTGCCGGTCGACTTGTCCGTTTCCGACTGGACGGTGATGCCCGCGATCATGTCGCGGAACTCCACCTTACCGGCCTTCTCGGTGATGATCGGCACGTTGTAGGGGTCCCAGGTGGCGATCGTCGCACCCTTCTTCACTTCCTCGCCATCCTTGATCTCGATGACCGAGCCGATGACGATGTTGTGGGCCTCGAGTTCCAGGCCGCCCTTGTCGCGGACGGAAAGCGAACCGTTCTTGTTGAGCACGACCCAGTTGCCCTCGTCGTTCTGCACGACGCGCAGGTCCTTGTAGACGACCACGCCGTTGTTCTTGGCGTTGATGATCGGCTGCTTGAAGGTCGAGGCCGCCACACCCCCCACGTGGAAGGTCCGCATGGTGAGCTGGGTGCCGGGTTCGCCGATCGACTGGGCGGCGATGATGCCGACCGCTTCACCGATCTTGACGCTCTTGCCGGTCGCCAGGTTGAGGCCGTAGCACTTCGCGCAGCAGCCGCGTTCCGACTCGCAGGTGAGGACGGAACGGATCTTCAACTGTTCGTAACCGATCCGCTCGGCGGCATCGGCGCGCTTTTCATCGACGAGGTCATCGACGGCGATCAGCGTTTCACCCGAAACCGGATCCTTCACGGCCTCGCACGAGGTGCGGCCGTAGATGCGTGTCGCCAGCGAGGCGGCTTCCTCATCGCCGTCGTAGATCGGACGGACGATGATGCCATTGACGGTGCCGCAGTCAGGTTCGGTGACGATCACGTCCTGGGCCACGTCGACCAGCTTGCGGGTCATGTAACCGGAGTCCGCGGTCTTGAGCGCGGTATCCGCCAGACCCTTGCGGGCGCCGTGGGTGGAGATGAAGTACTCGAGCACCGACAGACCCTCGCGGAAGTTCGAGGTAATCGGGCGTTCGATGATCTCACCGGACGGCTTGGCCATCAGGCCGCGCATGCCGGAGAGCTGCTTGATCTGCGACTTGTTGCCCCGGGCGCCTGAGTCGACCATCATGAACAGCGGGCTGATGCCCTTGCCGTCGTTGTGCTCCAGCTTGCGATAAAGCGCGGAGGCGATGGTGTCGGTGGCGTGGGTCCAAATGTCGATGACCTTCTGGTAGCGCTCGCCATCGGTGATGACGCCGTTGCGATACTGCTTGGTGACCTTTTCGACGTCCTCGTAGGCCTTGGCGATGATGGCCGGCTTTTCCTCCGGGATCACCATGTCGACGATACCGATCGAGGTGCCGGAGCGGGAAGCTTCGCGGAAACCAAGGCCCTTCAGGAGGTCGAGGGTCTCCACCGTCTTCTGCTGGCCGGCAACCTGGTAGCAACGCCAGATCACGTCTCCCATCTGCTTCTTGCCGACGGTCTTGTTGATGAAGCCGAGCTTTTCGGGCCAGATTTCGTTGAAACGAACACGGCCCGGGGTGGTCTCGATGATCTTCACGTCGTCCACGCCATAGACCGTGCCCTTGGTCCCGAAGTTGGGGTTCCGGAGGCGGATCCAAGTGTGGTAGCCGATCTTGCGCGAGGCGATCGCGAACTCGACTTCCGAGGAATTCTCGAACAGCGGCAGGTGCTCCTGCTTGTCGCGGTCGGCCTGGGTGCGGGTCGGCGCCCAGGTCAGGTAGTAGGAACCCAGAATGATGTCCTGCGACGGCGTCGTGATCGGGCGACCGGACGCGGGCGAGAAGATGTTGTTCGGCGCGAGCATCAGCTGGCGCGCCTCCATCTGGGCCTCGACCGAGAGCGGCACGTGCACGGCCATCTGGTCACCGTCGAAGTCCGCGTTGTAGGCGGTGCAGACGAGCGGGTGGACACGGATCGCCGAACCTTCGATCAGCTTCGGCTCGAAAGCCTGGATCGAAAGGCGGTGCAGCGTGGGCGCGCGGTTCAGCATCACCGGGTGACCCTTGGTCACCTCGGCGAGGATGTCCCACACCTCGGTGGTCTTGCGGTCGATCATCTTCTTCGCCGAGCGAACCGTGTGGCAGTAGCCGAGTTCCTTGAGGCGACGGATGATGAAGGGCTCGAACAGGGTGAGAGCCATCTTCTTGGGAAGACCGCACTGGTTGAGCTTCAGCTCGGGACCAATGACGATGACGGAACGGCCCGAGTAGTCGACCCGCTTGCCGAGGAGGTTCTGGCGGAAACGACCACCCTTGCCCTTGAGCATGTCGCTGAGGGACTTGAGTGGACGGTTGCCGGCACCGGTCACGGCGCGGCCGTGGCGGCCGTTGTCGAACAGGGCGTCGACGGCTTCCTGCAGCATCCGCTTTTCGTTGCGGATGATGACCTCCGGCGTTTTGAGCTGGAGGAGGTTCTTGAGCCGGTTGTTGCGGTTGATGACCCGGCGGTAGAGGTCGTTGAGGTCGGAGGTCGCGAAGCGGCCACCTTCCAGCGGAACCAGCGGACGGAGGTCCGGAGGAATCACGGGAAGGACCGTCATGATCATCCACTCGGGACGGCTCTTCGACTGGGCGAAGCCCTGCGAGATCTTGAGACGCTTGGAGAGCTTCTTCTTGTTCTGCTTGGAGCGGGTCGTCGCGAGTTCTTCCTCAAGCTGCTTCTGCAGCTCGACCAGGTCCACCTGCGAGAGCAGATCCTGGAGGGCCTCGGCCCCCATGCCGGCGCGGAAGCTTTCCTCGCCATAGGTGTCCTCGGCCTCACGCAGCTCGGTCTCGGTGAGCAGCTGGCCACGCTCGAGCGGGGTGTTTCCCGGCTCGGTGACGATGTAGTCCTCGTAGTAGATGACGCGCTCGAGTTGGCGGGCGCTGATGTCGAGCACCAGGCCGATGCGCGAGGGCATGCACTTGTAGAACCAGATGTGCGACACGGGCACGGCCAGCTCGATGTGGCCCATGCGCTCGCGGCGCACGCGGCTCAGGGTGACTTCCACGCCGCAACGGTCGCAGACGACGCCCTTGTGCTTGATGCGCTTGTACTTGCCGCAGGCGCACTCCCAGTCCCGGGTGGGACCGAAAATCCGCTCGCAGAACAGACCGCCTTTCTCGGGCTTGAAGGTCCGGTAGTTGATGGTTTCCGGGTTTTTGACCTCTCCCTTGGACCAGGAGCGGATCGTGTCCGGCGCGGCCACCGTGATCGACACCTGATCGAAGGCGTCGGGCTTTTCGTCGACACCGAAGAGTTCGCGGAGGTTGGTTTCAACACTCATGTTGGTAATGGGTCGTAGTTGGGTGGTGGCTGGAATCAGAGGGTGAGGTCGTCGAGGTTGAAGTCATCGGCGGCAGCAGTTCCAGCGGCTCCGAGCTCCGAACCCCGCTTGCCGGGACGCACGTCCAGGCCGAGGGATTGCATTTCCTTGATGAGGACGTTGAACGACTCGGGCGTGCCCGCCTCGAGGTTGTTGTCGCCCTTGACGATGGCTTCGTAGATCCGGGTCCGGCCCTGCACGTCGTCGGACTTGACGGTGAGCAGCTCCTGCAGGGTGTAGGCGGCACCGTAAGCTTCGAGCGCCCACACTTCCATTTCCCCGAACCGCTGGCCGCCGTATTGCGCCTTACCCCCGAGCGGCTGCTGGGTGACGAGCGAGTAGGGACCGACGGCACGGGCGTGGATCTTGTCGGCCACCAGGTGACCGAGCTTCAGCATGTAGATGTAGCCGACCACGACCGGTTGGTGGAAGGCCTCGCCGGTGCGACCGTCGTAGAGGGTCGACTTACCGCCGATGGAGCCGTCCTTGCCGTCACCGATCCAGGTAAACCCGCGGCCTTCCGGCTCGTTGGGCTTCCGTTCGCGGGATTTCTGGCTGCCGTCGCCGATGATGTTCACGCCATCGACCTTCTTGGCCTCGGTCATGAACTCCCAGATTTTCGCTTCGGGGATCCCGTCGAAAATCGGGGTGGCCACCTTGAAGCCGAGCGCCTTGGCGGCGACGCCGAGGTGGGTTTCAAGCACCTGGCCGACGTTCATCCGCGAAGGCACGCCGAGCGGGTTGAGGCAGATGTCGACCGGGGTGCCGTCGTCGAGGAAAGGCATGTCCTCCTCGGGCACGATGGTCGCGACCACACCCTTGTTGCCGTGGCGGCCGGCCATCTTGTCCCCCACCGACAGCTTGCGCTTGGCGGCGACGAAGACCTTGACCTCCTTGATGACGCCGGGATCGACATCGTCGCCGGCTTCGAGCTGGTCGAGCTTGCGCTCACGCTCGTTGTCGAGCTCGGCGAAGCGACCTTCGAAAGAACCGATGATTTCGAGGATCTTGTTCCGGATCGGGGACGGGTCGATTTCGATGTGATCGTGGACGGCGGCCAGCTTGCGCAGCAGCGTCTTGGTGATCTTGCGGTTGGCCGGGATGATGATCTCGCCGGTCTGGGCGTTGACCACGTCGAGCGGAATCTTTTCGCCAAGCAGGATGTCCGAGAGCTTCTCGGTCAGGTCATCGGTGAGCTTGTCGGCTTTTTTCTTGTGCTCGTCGTTGATCTTCTTGAGCTGCTTCTTGAGCTCGGTCGGATCGACCTTCTCGGCGCGCTTGCGGGCGGTGCCGTGGGAGGAAACGCGGATGTCCTGGACGATGCCGGTGCAGCCCGAGGGGACGCGCAGCGAGGTGTCCTTCACGTCGGCGGCCTTTTCCCCGAAGATCGCGCGCAGCAGGCGCTCTTCCGGGGCAAGCTCCGTCTCCGACTTCGGCGTGATCTTGCCGATCAGGATGTCGCCGGGCTTCACCTCGGCGCCGATGCGGATGATGCCGTCGTGGTCGAGGTTGCGCAGCGCGTCCTCGCCGACGTTTGGGATGTCGCGGGTGATTTCCTCCGGACCGAGCTTGGTGTCACGTGCGGCGACCTCGAACTCGGAGATGTGGATGGAGGTGTAGATGTCCTCCTTCACCACGCGTTCGGAGATGACGATGGCATCCTCGAAGTTGTAGCCGTTCCACGGCATGAACGCGACCAGCACGTTGCGGCCGAGGGCCAGTTCGCCGTCCTCGGTGTTCGGGCCGTCGGCGAGCACGTCGCCCTTCTTGATCTTCTGGCCCGCCTTGACGATCGGCTTCTGGTTGATGCAGGTGCCGGCGTTCGAGCGCATGAACTTGCGCAGCGGATAGGCGAAGACGCCCTTCTTGACGTTGGTTTTCACCGACTCCGGATCGGAAAGGAACTTCTCGTCGGAAACGGGAAGCTTGCCGTCCTCGGTGGTGATGATCATTTCCGCGGTCGCGGCGGCCACGATGCCATCGGCTTCGGACACCACCACGGCGCGGGAATCGCGGGCGGTCTTGCCCTCGAGGCCGGTGCCGACGAGCGGCGACTCGGAAACGAGCAGCGGCACGCCCTGGCGTTGCATGTTCGAGCCCATGAGCGCGCGGTTGGCGTCGTCGTGCTCGAGGAACGGGATCAGACCGGCCGCCACGGAGACGAGCTGCTTCGGCGACACGTCCATGTAGTCGACGGTCGCCGGGTCCACTTCGATGAACTCACCGCCGGCTTCGCGGGCGGTGACCTTCTCGTTGAGGAACTTGCCGGACTTGTCGATCGGGTTGTTCGCCTGGGCGATGAGGAACTTTTCCTCCTGGTCGGCGGTCAGGTACTCGATGTCGTTCGAAACCTTGCTGCCCTTGACGCGGCGGTAGGGAGTTTCGATGAAACCGAACTCGTTGATGCGCGCATAGGTGCACATCGAGTTGATCAGACCGATGTTGGGACCTTCCGGGGTCTCGATCGGGCAGATCCGTCCGTAGTGGGACGGGTGGACGTCGCGCACCTCAAAGCCGGCGCGGTCGCGGTTCAGACCGCCCGGGCCGAGGGCCGAGAGGCGGCGCTTGTGGGTCAGCTCGGCCAGAGGGTTGGTCTGGTCCATGAACTGCGAGAGCTGGGACCGGCCGAAGAAGTCACGCACGACGGCCGAGAGGGCCTTCGGGTTGATCAGCTTCTGCGGGGTCATGCCCTCGATGTTCACGTCGAACAGGGTCATGCGCTCCTTCACCAGGCGCTCGGTGCGGGCGAGGCCCACGCGGCACTGGTTGGCGAGGAGTTCACCCACGGCGCGGACGCGGCGGGAGCCGAGGTGGTCGATGTCATCGATCACACCCTCGCCCTTCTTGAGGCGGAGGAGATACTTGGTGGCGGCGAGGAAGTCCTCGGACACCATGATGCGCTGGTCGGAATCGATCCCGATCTCGAGCTTGCTGTTGATCTTGTAACGACCGACGCGGGTCAGGTCGTACTTCTTCGGGTCGAAGAACAGGCGCTTCAGAAGGGCGCGGGCGTTGGCAGCGGTCGGCGGGTCGCCGGGGCGCAGCTTGCGGTAGATGTCCTTCAGCGCGCTTTCCTCATCGTGGGCCGGGTCCTTGCGGAGCGACTTGAGAAGGATTTCGTCCTCGCGGCCGTCGATCACGTCGACCTGCTTGTTTCCGAGGGCCAGCAGTTGCTTGACGATGCCGATGGTGAGCGGCTCGTAGGCCTTGGCGACGACCAGCTCACCGTCGAGGATGTCCTCGAACGGCACCTTGTGGCCGAGCTCCTGCTCGTCCATGTCGTCCTTCAGCTTGAGCTTCTCGATGGTGTAGAAGTTCGAGACGATGTCGCGGTCGGTCGGGAAACCGAGAGCCCGCAGGAAGGTCGTCGCGAGGAACTTCCGCCGACGGCGGCGGCGGTCGAGGTAAACGTAGAGCAGGTCGTTGGTGTCGAACTGCACTTCCAGCCAGGATCCGCGGTCGGGGATGATGCGGAAGCTGTGCAGGGTCTTGCCGTTGAGGTGCTGGGAGGTTTCGAAGCAGATGCCCGGCGAGCGGTGCAGCTGGGAAACGATCACGCGCTCGGCGCCGTTGATGATGAAGGTGCCGCGGCGGGTCATCATCGGCAGCTCGCCCATGTAGACGCGCTCCTTTTTGACGCCGGTTTCGTCCTTCAGCTTGAAGTTGACGTAGAGGGCGGCGGAGAAGCTTTCACCGGTGCGCAGGGCATCGAGCGAGGTGATCTTGGGGTCCTCGATGTCGTAGGATTCGAAGTCGAGCTCGATCGCTTCGTCGTAGCTCTTGATCGGGAACACCTCGCGGAACACGGCCTGGAGACCGTTGTCGCCCCGGTCGCCGGGCGGAATGTCTTTGGAGAGGAAATCCTCGTAGGAGCGGCTCTGAACCTCGATCAGGTTCGGCGCATCGATCACTTCCTCGATTTTCCCGAAATGGAGACGGCTGGCCATGATGTCTGTAATGTTTGCGGGGTGCGGTTTAAGCCCGGGCCGAAGGCTCGGCCGGGCGAAATTCTTGGATCAGGATTTGGAGCTTGAATCCGGGATCGGCGCGAAAGGTCGATGCGAGTGAATCGGGGACGTTTCGCGCCGGCGCCGGAGCCGGGAAATCCGGAGCCGCGCTGGGCGACTCCGGATTTCTTGGAAAAACCGAGAGTCTTACTTGAGCTCGACCTTGGCGCCGGCTTCCTCGAGTTTCTTCTTGGCGGCGTCGGCGGCGTCCTTGGCGGCACCCTCGACAAGGGTGGCCGGAGCGCTTTCGACGAGTTTCTTGGCGTCGGCGAGGCCGAGGCCGGGAACCACTTCGCGGACCGCCTTGATGACGGCGATCTTGTTGCCACCTGCATCGGCAAGCACGACGTCGAAGTCGGTCTTTTCCTCAGCAGCTTCGGCAGGACCGGCGGCAGGGCCGGCCGCGACAGCGGCGACGGGAGCGGCGGCGGAAACGCCCCACTCTTCTTCCAGTTTCTTCACGAGTTCGGCAGCTTCCAGGACGGTGAGCTTTCCGAGTTCTTCAGCAATTGCAGCGATATCAGCCATTGTATTTCTCCTTTGCGGTATCGTCGCACCGGGAGGCCTCCCGGCATTTCAGCCCACGGCTGCGGGTCCGACGAGGAACCATTGTGAGTTCGGGCGCCACCCGGAGAGGCGGCGCCGTCCGTTCAGATTGTTTCGATTTAACCCTCGGGGTTGAATTTTGCTTGAATGACGCGCGCCAGCGAGGCGCCCGGCTCGTTGATGGTGCGGAGCAGCTTGGTCGCCGGGGCGTTGATGACGCCGAGCAAGGTGGCGAGCAGCACTTCGCGCGAGGGAAGTTCGGCGATGGCCTTGACTTGCTCTTCGTCGAGCAGGTCGCCATCCAGAATGCCCAGCTTGATGGCCGGCTTCTGGAATTCCTTTTCGAAGGTCTTGAGGACCTTGGCCGCGGCGGCCACGTCGGACTCACCGGTCACGAAGGCGGTCTGACCGACCAGCTGGTCGCCGGTGTCCGGCAGACCGGCCTCGGCGAGGGCCTTCTTCATGTAGGTGTTCTTGGCCACGTGGCACTCGGCGCCGGTGGCGGCGAGGCGGTTGCGGAGTTCGGAGAACTGCGGGACGGTCATGCCGGTGTATTCCACCACCAGCACGAAGGGCGAGGTGTTCACCCGCTCGAGCAGCTCGTCGATGATGATCTTTTTATCGGGATTCATGGCGGGTGGGCTCAGTTCTTGGTGTAAATGGAGGACTCGAGCGGCACGCCGGGGCACATGGCGGCGGCGACCGTCACACTCTGGACGTAGTTGCCCTTGGCCGAGGCGGGCTTGGCGCGCAGGACGCTGTCGATGAAGGCCTGGGCGTTTTCAAGCAGCGCTTTTTCGTCGAAGGAAACCTTGCCGATGGCGCCGGAGACATTGCCGTTCTTGTCGAGTTTGTAGTCGATCCGGCCGGCCTTGACTTCGTTGACGGCCTTGGCGGTGTCGTCGGTCACGGTGCCGGTCTTGGGGTTCGGCATGAGACCCCGGGGACCGAGGACCCGCGCGATCTTGCGGACTTCGGTCATGGCTTCCGGGGTGGCGATGGCGACGTCGAAGTCGGTGAAGCCGCCCTGGACCTTCTTGATGAGTTCCTCAAATCCGACGAACTCGGCCCCGGCGGCGGTGGCGGCCTCGGCGGCGGCACCGGCGGCGAAGACGGCGACGCGGACGTTCTTGCCCGTGCCGTGCGGCAGGGAAACGGATCCCCGGACCATCTGGTCGCTCTTCCGCGGGTCGACACCCAGGTGGAAGGAAACGGTCACGGTCGGGTCGAACTTCGGCGCCGGGAATTTCTTCACGGTGCCGACGGCTTCCTCAAGCGCATAGGTCTTGCCGGTCTCGACGAGCGCGGCGGCCTTCTTGTAGCGTTTGCTGCGTTGTTTTTGCATGGTCAGTGGGAGCAGTGCGATCGGGTCGGGCGACCCTCCTGCGGTTTTCGGATCTCCAGCCGGAGCGGGAGCGGAAAGGATTACATGCCTTCGATCTCGAGGCCCATCTGACGGGCGGTGCCGGCGAGGATGCGCGCGGCGGCTTCGGGATCGTTGGTGTTGAGGTCGGGCATCTTGGTTTCCACGACCTCCATGAGCTTGGCCTTGGTGATGGTGCCGATCTTCTTCTTGTTCGGCTCACCGGAACCCGAGGCGATGCCGGCAGCCTTCTTGAGAAGGTTCGCTGCCGGCGGCTTCTTGGTGATGAAGGTGAAGCTCTTGTCCTTGAAGACGGTGATCACGACCGGCAGCACGTCGCCGGCCTGGCTCTGTGTCGCGGCGTTGAACTCCTTGCAGAAGCCCATGATATTGACGCCGGCCTGACCAAGCGCCGGACCCACGGGCGGGGACGGGTTGGCGGCGCCAGCCGGGATCTGGAGCTTGATGATGTTGGTGACTTCCTTGGCCATGGTGGTGGGATGCTAGATGGTGGTTTTGAAAGGGATCGGTCTCAGGCCTTCTCGACCTGCCAGAACTCGAGTTCGACCGGCGTGGCACGGCCGAAGATGGTGACCGAAACGCGGAGCTTGCCCTTTTCGAGGTCGATCTCCTCGACCACGCCGTTCTGGCTTTCAAAGGGACCGTCGGCGACCTTGACGGTATCGCCGACCTCGAAGGTGATCGCCGGGCGGGCGCTTTCCTCGCGCTCCTTGATCTGGGAAAGCATGGCGTCCACCTCACGCTGGCGCATGGGAATCGGACGGTCCTTGGTGCCGGCAAAGCCGATCACGCCTTCCATTTCCTTGATGAAATACCAAGTCTTCTCGACGAGCTGGTTGTCCTCCGTGAGGAGGTTCATGTTGACGATGATGTAACCGGGAAAGAATTTGCGCTTGGTCTCGGTTTTCTTGCCCTTGCGGACCTCGGACACCATTTCCATCGGCACCAGCACTTCGTAGATGCAGTCGCCGAGTTCCTCGGCCTCTGCTTCGCGCAGGATACGGCTTTTCACCTTCTGCTCCTGGCCGGAGAGAACGTGGACCACGTACCATTGCTGTTCGGCTGGTGGGATGACGGGCATGAGCGAGTGATGGAAGAATTCCCCGGGGCGGCGCCGCGGCGGGCGTCAGCGTCCGAGCTTGGTGAGGAAAAAGATGACCTGGGTGTGGATGATGTCCCACAAGGAGACGAACCCGGCCAGGAGAACGGTCGCGATCAGCACGACCACGGTGGAATCGACGAGTTCCCGGTATTTCCTGAAGCCCTTGATCTTCGGATCGGACTCCCACGGCCAGCTGGCCTTGCGGAGCTCGTTCTTCACCTCGCCCAGGAATCTGGAAATCTTGGAAAACATGGCGGAAATCGAAGACGGGGGATCAGGAAAATGGCACGGCAGGAGGGACTCGAACCCCCAACCCTCGGTTTTGGAGACCGATGCTCTACCAATTGAGCTACTACCGTGTTGGGAAAAAATGCTGGTGGATGGAGGCGATGCCGGGGCACCCCGGATGGAGAATCCAGGGTGCCCCGTGAGAGATTCGGAATCAGGTCCGCATCGCGGCGGGCGGCGAACCTGAGACCGTGATCGTAATTAGTCAAGGATATCGCCCACACGGCCGGCACCCACGGTGCGGCCCCCTTCGCGGATGGCGAAGCGCATGGTCTTCTCCATGGCAATCGGGGTGATCAGCTCGACTTCGAGACTGACGTTGTCGCCCGGCATCACCATTTCGACGCCTTCCGGCAGCTTGATGGAACCGGTCACGTCCGTCGTGCGGAAGTAGAACTGCGGGCGGTAGTTCGAGAAGAACGGGGTGTGGCGGCCGCCTTCTTCCTTCGAGAGAACGTAGATCTCCGCGTTGAACTTCTTGTGCGGCTTCACCGAACCCGGCTTGGCGATGACCTGGCCGCGCTCGACGTCGTTCTTCTTGAGGCCACGGATGAGGAGGCCGACGTTGTCACCCGCACGACCTTCGTCGAGCAGCTTGCGGAACATTTCGATGTCGGTGACGGTGGTCTTCTGCGTGTCGCGGATGCCGACGATCTCGACTTCTTCCATCTTCTTGATGATGCCACGCTCGACACGACCGGTGCAAACGGTGCCCCGACCTTCGATCGAGAACACGTCTTCAACCGGCATGAGGAAAGGCTGGTCGATCGGACGCTCGGGCTCCGGAATGTAGGAGTCCACGGCTTCCATGAGCTTGAGGATGTTCTCCTTGTGGGTGGCGTCGCCTTCAAGAGCCTTGAGGGCGGAACCCTTGACGATCGGAATGTCGTCGCCCGGGAAGTCGTAGGTGGAGAGAAGGTCGCGGACCTCCATCTCGACGAGCTCGAGAAGTTCCTCGTCGTCGACCATATCGACCTTGTTCATGAACACCACGAGGGCCGGCACACCCACCTGACGGGCGAGCAGGATGTGCTCACGGGTCTGGGGCATCGGGCCATCGGCGGCGGAAACCACCAGGATCGCACCGTCCATCTGGGCGGCGCCGGTGATCATGTTCTTCACGTAGTCGGCGTGGCCGGGGCAGTCGACGTGCGCGTAGTGGCGGTTGTCGGTTTCGTATTCGACGTGGGCGGTCGAGATCGTGATGCCGCGCTCCTTTTCTTCCGGAGCCCCGTCGATTTCGTCGTACTTCTTCGCCTTGGCGTAGCCCTTGTCGGCGAGGGTGTTGGTGATCGCGGCGGTCAGGGTCGTCTTGCCGTGGTCAACGTGACCGATGGTCCCGACGTTGACGTGGGGCTTGTTGCGCGTGAATGCTTCTTTGGCCATGATGGTGGTGGTTCGCGTTGGACTGCTGATGAAGTAGATAACCGATGGAGCTTGTGGTGGGAATTGAACCCACGACCTCACCCTTACCAAGGGTGTGCTCTACCCCTGAGCTACACAAGCGATTCGGCTGGATGCCTTCCCGGTGAGACCATCACCTCCACCGCCTCAGCGGAAACCTTGCGGAACCCGACGAAAAGCGGCTTCCGTGGTGACCCCCCCGGAAGAGCGGGGCGGACGTTAACAGAGCCGACCACCCTGTCAAAAAAAATATGGGATGAAAATACATTTCCCGAAATGGCCCGGAATCCCTTGATTTTTCAAGGTTTTCCGGGGGCCGGAGGAACGTTTGCGTCATCCTCGATGACAAGTCTCTGGAAGCGCTCGATGGCCACGCAGCGACCGCTCTCCGGGTCCAGGTCGGCGATCACCCCGCACAGCCGGACAGGCCCTCCGGCGATCGGGAACCGGGTCGGCATGCTGGCGCGGAAACGCCACACCACCGACTCGACCGCGCGGCCCAGCACGCTGTCGTCCGGCCCGCACATCCCGGCATCCGTCAGGAAACCCGTACCGCCGGGAAAAATCCGCTCGTCGGCCGTCTGGACGTGAGTGTGGGTGCCGACCACCACCGAGGCCCGGCCATCGAGCGCCCGGCCCATGGCGATCTTCTCGCTGGTGGTTTCCGCGTGGAAATCGACGAAGATCATCCGCACGCCCCCCGCCCTGAGGCGATCAATGGCCTCATCCAGCGCCAGGAATGGATTCTCCAGCGGCGGCTGCATGAAACTCCGCCCCTGCGCCTGCAGCACCGCCACCCTGCCTGCCGCCGTATCCAGCACCACGGAGCCCGCCCCGGGTGTGCCCTCCGGATAATTGATCGGCCGCAGCAGCCGCGGCTCGGTGGGGAAATAATCGACGATCTCCTTCTGGTCCCACACATGGTCGCCCGTGGTGACCACCGCCGCCCCGGCCCGCAGGAGGTCGATGCACAACTTCGGCGTGATCCCCCGCCCGCCCGCGGCGTTCTCGCCATTGACGATCGCGAACCCGACGCCGAGTTCTTTCTTCAACTCCGGAAGGAGCTTCATCACGGCCGTCCGCCCGGGTTCCCCCACCACGTCGCCCAAGAAAAGAATACGCAAGGAATTCATGTTCCGCTTGCCTGTCATCGCACCCCGCCGTCCCATGCCCGCCAAGCAAAAACCATGAAGGGCCCACGATCGTCCATTTTCCTCATGCTCCTCGGTGCCCTGGTGGCCGCCGTGGCGCTCTGGAAATGGCGGACTCCGATGGCGCGCCCCCCGTCTCCGGCCCCTGCCGCCAACACCGTGGACCCGGAACCGGCGCCGCCGGGTCCGTCGCCCATGCTGTCGGACCTCGCGGAGCCGCCCGATTGGAGCCAGCTCGACCTGTGGCAGGGCACCGCCCGTCGCGAGGACTTCGTGCGCCTCATGGAAAAGGTCTTCACCACCTCGTCGGAATGGCGCGAGTGGTTCATGCTCGGCGCGGACGACGTGCTGATCCAGACCGGCGTCCCGAACCGGCCCTACCATCTCCGCTTCGCGGAAAATCCCGCTCCGCCGCCTCGGTTCTGGCGCTCGGCCACCGAGCTCGGGCCCGCTCCGGACGACCTGCCGCTCAAGGGCCTGCGCGTCGCGATCGATCCCGGCCACATCGGCGGCGACTGGGCGAAGCTCGAAGAGCGCTGGTTCCGGATCGGCGACGACGCTCCGGTGGCCGAGGGCGACATGACCCTGCTCGTCGCCAAGCTCCTGCGCCCGATGCTCCAGGACCTCGGCGCGGAGGTGACGCTGGTGCGCGCGAACAACGAGCCGGTCACCCACTACCGGCCCGATTCCTTTCTCGGCGAAGCCACCGAATCCGTCCTCCAGACGCCCACCCAGCTCGCCGAGCGCTTGTTTTACCGCACCGCCGAAATCCGCGCCCGGGCGGCCCGCATCAACAACGACATCCGCCCCGACCTCGTCGTCTGCCTCCACTTCAATGCCGAACCCTGGGGTGAGGCCTCGCATGCCTCGCTGGTTCCCTTCAACCACCTCCACCTGCTGGTCAACGGCGCCTACACCTCCAGCGAGCTCGCGTTGGCCGACCAGCGCTTCGAACTCACGCGCCACATCCTCGGTGGCAGCCATGCCGAGGAAACGGCGGTCAGCCGCCGGGTGATCGAAGCATTCACCGAGCTCACCGACCTGCCGCCCTTCTTCTACGAGACCAATTCCAGCCGCGCGGTGAACATTGCAGGCGACCCCTACCTGTGGGGCCGCAACCTGCTCGCCAACCGCATCTATGAGGCCCCGGTGATCTACACCGAGCCCTACGTCATGAACTCGGAGGAGGACTACGCCCGCATCCAGGCCGGGGATTACGAAGGCCTGCGCCACATCGCCGGCGAGCTGCGTCCGTCGATCTTCCACGAATACGCCCACGCCGTGGCCCTCGGGCTCGAACGCTACTACCGCTCCGCCCGTCCCGGTGCCGGCTGAACCGATGAAGCACCTCCTCCTCTGCGGCCACGGCTACCTCGGCCAGGCGGTCTCCGGCACCTTCCTCGCCGCAGGCTGGCGGGTCACGGCGGTTTCCCGCGGAAACGAAGACCCGGCCGGAGTGCCGCACCTCACCGAACGCACGGCCGACCTTTCCTCGGCGCAGAGCATCGGCTCGCTCGCCGGTGCCATCGCACCGCCCGATTTCATCATCCACTGCGCCTCCTCCGGCCGCGGCGGCGAAGAGGCCTACCGGACGGTGTTCCTCGATGGCTGCCGTCATCTGCTGGAGGCCTTCCCGGCTGCCCCCCTGCTGTTCACGTCGTCGACCTCGGTCTACGCCCAGACCGATGGCTCCGTGGTCACCGAGGAAAGCCCCGCCGAGCCCGACCGCGGGACCGGCCGGGTGCTGCGGGAGGCCGAGGACCTCGTGTTGTCCCGCGGCGGCCTCGTCTTCCGCCTCGCCGGCATCTACGGCCCCCACCGTAGTTACCTGCTCGGCAAGTTCCTTTCCGGCGAGGCCGGCATCGAGGAGGACGGCCGGCGTTTCGTGAACCAGATCCACCGCGATGACGCCGCCACGGCCATGCTCCACGCCGCCACCGCGCCGCTGCCGCCGGGCATCTGGAACGTGTGCGACTCCCATCCACGCAGCCAGCTCGCCACCTATCAGGCGCTCGCTTCCCGGTTCGGGAAACCCTTGCCGCCGCGGGTGCCGCGCGACCCGAACCGCAAGCGCGGCTGGACCCACAAGCACGTCAGCAACGCCAGGCTGGTCGCCAGCGGCTGGCAGCCCGCCTACCCGGACTTCCTCGAGGTCGCGGAGTCGATCGCGACGGCCCTCTGATGCACGGTCAGCACCTTGACCAGCACCGCCCCGCCGAGCAGCACCAGGGAGTTGAAGTAAACCCACAGCTGCACCACCAGCAACGAGCCGACGATACCATAAGCATCGTACTTCGCGCCGAAGGAGATGTTGACCAGCACGCGGCTGCCGATTTCCCAGCATACCGCCGCCAGCCCGGCGGAAATCCCGCACGCCCGCCAGGTCACCCGGCGTTTGGAAAGGAAACGGTAGAGGGCGGTGAACACCAGCATGTTGATCGTCAGCCCGATCGCCACCGCTCCGGCGCTGGACAGGAAATCGACGTGCGGCAGAAACCGGTCGGCCGCTTCCGAAACCGCGCGCAGCACCAGCCCGCCGATGAACACGACCACCACCAGCACCACCAGCCCGAGGAGCAACGCCAGCGCCCTCAGCCGGGATAGCAGGAACGAGCGCGCCTTCTTCAACCACGGTCCGGACGCGTGGTGATCCTTGGTTTTCCAGATCCTCGCGAAGGCCTGGTCGATCTGGTGAAACACCATCGAGGCACCGAGAATGAAGCCGGCGATCGCGATCGGGCCTTTGGAAAGCGCGCTGGCCTGCAGGCTGGCCAGCACCGTATCGAGCGCCTCGCTGAATTCCGGCGAAAACTGGCGCGAGGTGATCGCAAGAACCTCCGAGCGCGCGTTCTGCCCCTGGGCGGCGAACTCGAAGAACCAGCCGAGGCCGGCCAGCACGAACCACATCAGCGGCACGATCGACAGCGCCCCGTAGAATGCGATCGCGGCGGCCAGCGCCCCCGCCTCCGCGTCCTTCCAGGCGGCCAGCCAGCCCCTGGCGTCTTCAAGCAACCGTTTCCACATGTCAGGCCGGAGGTCACGCGGTGAGCACCCGTCGGAACCGTTCCATCGTGGCCGTGTTTTCGCACACGATCTTGAAAGTGACCAGCGCCGGCATCGCAATGAGCATCCCGGCCACGCCCCAGAACCCGGCCCAGGCGAAGATCCACAGGAACACGATCAGGGGATTGAGCCGGAAGCGCTCGCCCAGCACCATGGGGGTGATCAGGTTGCCCTCGATCGCCGTCAGGGCGAAATACGCGACCGGCACGATCAGCACGTGGCCGGGCGTTTCAAAGGTCGCGGCGGCGGCGAGAAAAACGATTCCGGTCCCGATCAACGCCCCCAGATACGGAATGAAATTGAGCACCATTCCCAGCACGCCCCAAAGCGCCGGGTTCGGCATGCCCAAGGCCCACATCGCCAGGCCGATGGCCAGCCCGAGGCAGAAATTGATCGCGGTGATGGTGAAAAGATAGCGCGCCACGTCTTCTCCCATTCTTTCGAGGATCGCCGCCGTATGTTCCTCCTCGCTCAGCCGGCGCACGATGCGGTTCCCGTAGGCCAATCCGAACAGGACGATGAACAGGAAAGCCACCGCCGCGACGCCGAAGTCCTGCGTGCCGGCCAACACGGTATCGAGGGGATCCTCCTGGATCTGCACCCGGACCGGACCGGTATCGTCCTCCGGATCCGCGGCGGGTGCCGTGCTCCCGGTCACCTCGATTGCAACCTGCATGTCGTCACCGGACGCGTCGTTGCTTTCCGCATCCTCCTGGCCATCCTCCGGCACCTTTTGATCGGCGGCCTGGGTGACGGCCTCCATCTTGGACGCCATCCGTTTGATCTCGCTCTGGACCTGCTTCACCGGCCGGAAGACCTCCTGGAGGCGCCGCGCGACCACGTCGCGGTTGATGGAGTCCATCCACTGCTCGCCCGGCTCCGACAGCTGATAGGCCCCGAAGCCGAGCAGCCCCATCAAGCCCGCCACGGTCAGCAGCGAAGCCAGCATGCGCGGGATCCGCACCTGGCGGAAAAGACGATAGACCGGGTAAAGAACCAGCGACACCAGGGCCGCCAGCACCACCGGCAGCAGCACGCTCTTCGTCTCGTGCAGCACCCACGCACCGACCAGCACGAACAAGCCGACCTGCGAGACGCTGATCACGTTGACCGAGTCCCGCAGGCTGCAGAACCGGGACCGTCGGTCGGAGAAACTGTCGTCTTCGGGCGCTTCTTCGGCGGTCGCCTGCTCGGAAATCATGCGACTTCCCTTCGCAAGCGGCAGACCAACCTCGCGGGCCGGCTTTTCTCAGAACTCGCCGTAAAACGAGCAGCTCGAATTCGGCGTCTCATGCACGCAGATCTCCGCCAGGCCCGGCAGGGACGGGTCGAGCTTGCGCCAGAACCACGCCGCGATCCGCTCGATGGTCGGACTTTCCAGGCCCTCGATGTCGTTGAGGTAGGCGTGGTCCAGCTGGTCGAGGAGCGGCTCCATCGCCTGGGTGATGTCCTTGTGATCGTAGACCCAGCCGACGGCCTCGTTGACCTCACCCTCAACGTGGATGACCACCTTGAAGCTGTGTCCGTGCATCTGGCGGCAGCGGTGTCCCTCCGGCAGCGTGGGAAGGGTGTGGGCGGCCTCGAAGTGGAAGATTTTGCTCAATCGTGCGCGCATGGCGCAGGCAAGGTCGCGCCACCCGGCCCCGGAGTCGAACCGGGATTCAGTCAGCATCCCGCTCAGCACTTGTCCGCAGCCCTCATCCGGCTCTAAAACGCGCACGCCCATGGCAGTGCCGCGCCTCACCGTCCTCATCCCATCCTTCAATACCGGACCGCTCCTGCGCGAAACCGTCGCCGCCGCCCTTGGCACCGGCGTGCCCGTCCTGGTCGTCATCGATGGTTCCACCGACGGCTCCGACGCCGGCCTCGAATCGCTCTCGCCGGAGCTGACCGTCCTGCGCCTGGAAAAGAACGCCGGCAAGGGCCGCGCCATCCTCGAAGGGGCCCGCCACGCCGCCGGGCTGGGCTTTTCCCACGCCCTGTGCATGGATGCCGATGGCCAGCATCCGGCCGCCGCCGTGCCTCGCTTCGCGGAAAGCGTGGCTGCCCACCCGGAGGCCGCCGTCTTCGGCCGTCCGGTCTTCGACGACTCCGCGCCCGCCCTGCGCGTCAACGGCCGCAAGATCTCCAACTTCTGGGCCAACCTCGAAACCCTCGGCTGGGGCATCGACGACTCGCTCTTCGGCATGCGCGCGTACCCGATTCCGCCGCTGGTCGAGGTTTTCGGGGAAACGCCGTTCGCCCGCCGGTTCGACTTCGATCCCGAGGTCGCCGTACGCCTCGCCTGGAAGGGTGTGCCCATCATCAACCTGCCGACGCCGGTCCGCTACCTCACTTCGGAGGAAGGAGGTGTCTCGCAATTCCGTTATGTGCGGGACAACACGCTTCTCACCTGGATGCATCTCCGCCTCTTCCTCGGCTTCCTCGCGCGGCTGCCGTGGCTCGTCTACCGCGGTCCGAACCCGCTGCTCCACCTTAGCCCGCCGCACGATCGATGAACGCCGTCTATTCCCACATCCGCCGGACCTGGGACGGCTACTACGTCGCCGCCAAACTCAGGTCCGACCCGCTCTACGAGGCGGTCCTCGCCGAGATCGGCGACAGCCCGCTGCCGCTGCTCGACCTCGGATGTGGCCTGGGCCTGCTGGCCTTTTACCTGCGGGAAAAAGGAGTCGCCGTGCCGATTCACTCGCTCGACTACGACCGCCGCAAGATCGACGAAGCCAACCGCCTGGTCGCCGAACGCGGACTGACCGGCCTCAGCTTCGCGTTTCACGACGCGCGCGAGGGCCTGCCGGACCACCATGGCAACGTCACCATCCTCGACATCCTCCAGTTCTTCACTCCGGAGGAAATCGAGACCCTCCTCAAGCTGGCGGCCGAACGGGTCGCTCCCGGCGGCAAGCTGGTGATCCGTTCCTGCCTGCGCGACACCTCCGGCCGCTACCGCGCGACCGTGGCCGGGGACATCCTGGCCAAGTGCACCTTCTGGATGAAGGCCGCCCCCACCCACTATCCCAGCCGGGGGGACCTCGAGCGTGTGCTCTCGAACTACGGCGAGGTCCGCATTTCCCCTCTGTGGGGTGCCACGCCGTTCAACAATCATCTCATCGTCCTCGAGTGCTGAGAGAATCTCCTGTCGGCAATGGCAACTCCGGGTTCCTCTTCATTCCCGGGCAGTCAGCCCCAGCGACTCAACGATCTCCCAACCACTCGAAGCGGATGTATCCACCTCTACTTTCTGAGGCAGGCAGCTGGACCTCCACCTCTCCAACTGGAATCCCATCCACCATCCGAGTCCCAACGACGGTTTCAGAGAGTTCGTCCAGTTCGATCCAGTCATTGAGGTTCTCGCTGTAAACCAATCGACACAGCCCGGGTGGAAGACCAAACCGGCGTTCAAATCGACAAACGACCCGCTCTTCGGCAACTGCATTTGTGTCAATCCGGATAGGATTGGCCGAAACGCTGCCAGCTGGAGTCGCGAAATAGTACTCGAAGCCGTCGCTCAGTCCGTCGTGATCGTAGTCCCCACCCGGGGTCTCCACCAACGGGTCGAGCGGACTAACCACAGGATGCTCTTCCCGACTGGCTCCAGTCCATCTTGCGAACCTCACCAGCCCCGTTTCACCCACACCCAACTGGGTGTTGAACAACAGCGCGTATCCGTCATCCAGCGTGCGGACCGCTCTCGTCAAAGTCCCCAACGGCGTCGGCAACAAAGTGCGAGACCGGAGGCTTGCTAGGCTTCCAGAGTCGATTCGCCGGATCGTCGTTCCATTGATTTCATCCATTTCCCCTCCGCTTCCCAACAACCATTTGCCACCTCCACCAAAGAGCGGGAAGTCTGCCGAAAGGCTCATGTCCGAAAGACTCAGCACTTTCCCATTCGAGCTGAAAAGATGACCGTTTTTCACCGCAAAAGAATCACGTTTCGGCCATCCAAGGAAATTGGATTGAGATTGCTTTCGCTCCACTACGACCCCCGAAGGCTCCACCCGAAGATGCATCAGATCATACTGCCCTTGGGCATAGAAAAGGGTCGGATCGTCGGAGCCCGTCAGATAGTTCTCGATCTGGAAGTCGAGGGCGACCTGGTCCCTCTTCCGAGTTCCGTCGAAGACCGCCACTCCTGCCGCGCTCGAGGAAGTCGCGGAGTTCACCAGCACGACGATGATACTCGTCCCATCTCCCTCAAGGACATGGATGTCACTGGCACGGATGTCGCCATCCACCTCCTCCAACGGGATACGGACATCAAAGCCTTGGCCGGTGAGATCGAGCCTTTCGATGACCGAGCTATCCTTCCTCCCCACATAAAGGTAGTGGCCATTCCGCGAGATGGCCATGACGTCCGGGGTTCCCTCCATCTCGATCTCCTGCCGATCCAGTCCGGTAACAGGGTCGATTCCCACCACCTTTGCCGGTAAAGGAGGTCGACTTTCCGGGGGCACACATGCCCAGACCCAGCCCCGGGACCTATCCTCCACGATATCCCTCGCGAGGATTTTCCGGTCGGCAAATCCATCCGCAACCGAGACGAAACCCGCGGGAACCTTGAGAACCTGCTGGTTGTTGGAATAGTCAGGGTCGCCACATTCAGGCGTCACACTTCCTTTGATGACCATCGAGCCCACGATCGACGGCTCGACACGGATCTGAAACTCCCTCGACTCACCTGCTGCCATCGCCCCCACATCCATCTCAACCACCTCGAAACCATAATTCCTAAGATGGCGGAGTTTCTCGGGCGAAATCACCTCCGCCCCCTCCACCCGCAGTCCGATTCGCGCGCCATCCAGGTCGTCGGGCCCTTGATTCTCAACCGAAACCGTAAGCTCGCACCATTCTCCGATGGTCGCCGTAGCCATTGAGGGGCTGAGCCCCAGCCGGAGGTCGCACGAGGAACTGGTGGGCATTGTCATGCCGCCGTCGGACAACGCAATGCCACTCTCTCCCCGGAAAGCAAATCCATGATCCCCAGCCAAAATGAATCCATCGCACGAAGGATCCGTGCCTGGCAAATCGACCGAGGAAAGAAAGCACCCGCTGGTTGCCGAGTAGGCCGCAACTCTCTGACGGTTGCCGAAGGTTGCGGTTTCCAAAAACCAAACCCGATCAATGTTCGGACCGGCCAGACATGGGCCTTGGGGCGCGAAATGATCGTAGTCGATAGTGAGGTCCGCTCTAAGATAGTCTGTCTTGGGAAAAAGGGTTTCCCAAACAAGTGGCTGCCCTGAGATTACCACGCCACCCGAGTTGACCAGGTATTCCCCAACCCCATGGCTGAATCGGCCCAGTCTCTCATCAACGTGCACCTCATCTATCCTGGTCACCCCCGTACCATCCACCCTTAGACGGCTGAATGCACCCGGGATACTCCGGAATTCTATCCCATGGAACTCCGTCTGCACCGAGGTCGGCTCAATGTCATCGATCCGACCGTCCTGCAATTGCAGCCCCAGTTCAACCGGGCGCTTCGATAGGCCATCATACGCAGCGAGACCCACAAACGGAATCGATGTGCTACGATTCTCCTTCAATACCAGAACACTTCCCGGCCCGTCCGGGAGTGCCTCCAAATCCCCGGCATACTGATCCACACCGAGATAAACCGACTCATCCGCGGAACCGTCGGTGACATCCATTCTCCAGAACTTCGGCGCATCCAACGCTGCCACCAACAGCGAGCTTCCATCCGAAGACAGTGCGAGTTTTCCCGGGGCTGAAACCTGGGGCAAAACCGTGGTGATCCGCCCAGTGGCCGGATCGATCGCCACCACAGTGCGTTCGAGACCGGGTGGCCCGAAGGGCGAAACACTCGCCCATATCAGGTCCCGTGAAGGGTCGTGGAGCAGATCGACCGTCGGAATGGGGATCTCATGGTAGAACCCCGGTTCACTGCCGAATCCAACGGGAATGATGGAAGTCGCTGAGTCCGCGTTGGCGAGCGGGCTGCGCGACAGAAGGACCGCGGTCGTGGTCGCC
This sequence comes from Haloferula sargassicola, assembly GCF_040362925.1. Lineage (NCBI taxonomy): Bacteria > Pseudomonadati > Verrucomicrobiota > Verrucomicrobiia > Verrucomicrobiales > Verrucomicrobiaceae > Haloferula > Haloferula sargassicola. Next base: position 19,873 of record NZ_BAABRI010000008.1, on the reverse strand, counting down.
GATCCGGGCTCGGCGACGGAAGATGTGAGGGCGATGTCCGCGACGCCCCCTCCGGGAAGATCCCCAACGTAAAAGTAATTAAATCCGTCCTGCTCAATTACCGGGGCCGGATCAAAGAACGGCAGGTTCTGGTTTTCAGAGACCGAAACTGCGACCCAAACATCTTCCGCGACCGACTCCCCCCTGTTCTCCACCACGATCGTGTGGCCGAGCTCCTCACCGATACCGATACTTTCCGCACCCGGCTCGACGGTGATGACAACGTCCGCCGGATCACCTGCAGGAAGGACATGCGAATCAGACCATAGGTAGAGGAGCCCGTCACCAGCCATAGCGAAACCGTGATCGCCACACTCGGTGGTGGGGCCACGGCTGGACGGCCCATTACCCAAGCCCACCACCGACCGGAGACGGAAGGAGTCCATGTCAAAAGTGAGGAGCTGATCGAACCGGTTGGAATCCCCGAAAACCACGAATCCCACCTGCCGGCTTTCAGGATGGAGGAACATCATGCCATCGACGAAAAGCTCCCCTTCCACCTCGAGCGAGCGACCATTCGCCACCATCCCGGCGCCACCAAAAACGCGATCTCCCAGGCTTCTCACCGACTGATAGAAGTGATAGCCCAACAGCTTCGGGACGACGTCTCCTATTCGGATGCCCGATGGGTCGACATGCAGTTGCCCCAACTCGAAGCCCGTATCCCGATTATTCAGTCCGAAGAAAAGATCAGGGCTTCCCGAGGCTTGGATTTCAGGGAATAGCCGGGAGTCCTGCACCACGTCCGGCCGCCGGGTCGCATCATCATAGACGACCATCCCCGCTTGCTGAGTGCTCCCCGTCCACAACACGGCGATCACGCTTCGCCCATCCCCTTCCAGCACCTGGATCCGGGACGCGCGGACCGCCGAGGAAAATCCTCCGCCGCTCAGGGGAATGATAAGCGGCACTTCTTCAGCACCGGACAAATCAAAGCGGGCAATCTCAGACCGGTCGGCGAAACCCAGATAGAGATAGCGGTCGTCGCTGGACAAAGCAATGGTCTGAGGCAAACCGGAAACCTCCAAAGGGTCGTGAATTTCACCGTTGGCTAGATCCAGCGGAAATACCCGGTTCGCCAGCAGACTTCCTGCCTCCGCCTCCGGAGCAATCCAGAGCAAGTTACGGGTGGCGTCGTAGGCAAAAGCCTCGGTGGGAAACGCCAGCACATCCATTACCCCTTCCTGCCTGCGATAGCCGATGCAGGCGAACGTGCTGTCCACGTTGTTGGACGTGTTGTCTTCGGTCGTCGCGCACCAGACGACGGCTTCACATCCGAAAATACCGGGATCGCCCGCCTCCAGAGAGATCTCGAAAGTCCGGCTGTCTCCTGCCTCCAAATCGAAGGAATCCAGCTCGATCTGAGAACCGTCGAACGAGTAGCTCCCATCCCCTTCCAAACCCAAGACGGACGTCACCCCAATGCAATCAAGTCTCACCGCAACCTGAGCTACATCCACCGCACCCGGATTCGATATCGTCACGGAAACCGGCACTGCCTCCCCTGCATTCGCTATCACAATTGGAGCCGTAACGTGCACTTCGAGGTCCGATCCAGGCCCTGCCGGATCCGGCAGGCCATCCAGAGAAACGAGACGAATCGAACTCGGAAAACCATTGGCATTGAGAGCCCTGAACACCAAGCCCGACGTCCCCCACCGCATCAAATCCGCACAGGTCGTCGACGGCCCCGGAAGCACCCAGGACGGTCCCTCCAACATCGAGTCGAGAAACGTCATCCGAATACGGTCCGGATCTCCATACAAGGAACGATAAGCATCGATGCTGAATGCCGCGCCCCGGTCAGTGTCAGGGCACGTCGTATCGCTGGGGGGCAAGGCTGTGACTACCTCCAGGCTACTGGCATCGCCAATGATTCCGTTGCTGCACAAAACCAGATCTCCAAGGGACTGAAGCCGCAAAGGAGCATGGTTTCCCTCCAGATCCCTGAAGAACGGCTTATAGGCGCTGTCCAGGATGGTGAAACCCTCTGCTCCAACTTGCAGGCCCAAGATGCCTCCCTGCTCCGAATGGAACAGGATCCGATCCGGATCGCCAGTGCGGGCAAGGACTCCTAGTCCCAAAGAGTAGGACGACTCATCTTGAAGAAGCGGAGTTCCCTGGATCGCTCCATCAACAACCAAAGCGATTCCGCCATAGCCGTAGGAGCCGCCACGATTGACCGCCAGCCTTTCGCCCGGGCCATCCAGAACGATGAGGTCATTCGCCGTATAAGGGTAACTGGTAAGCCCAATGAGCTCCGAACCAACACCGAAACTACTATGAACCGACCAAGCATCCAGATCCACTCGAACAACCTTCCCGTCATTCCAGGTCGCCACGTATGCGAACGCTCCGTCAAAACTCAGCCACACCCTCATGGGCTTGTTTGGAATCGAGAGCGAATTCAGAATCTGCCCCGTTGCCGGATCGATCGAATAGAGTTTGTGCTGTGAAGCCCCACTGACGGACCCACATGCCGCATACACCCGGCCTCTTGAGTCATCGACTGCGATGTGATCGGCTGGCAGAGCGACTTCGACCACGGATTCAGCCAGCCCGGAGAGACACAGCAATACCGGAAGCAACCAGCAGAAAACAAGAATCCGAATGCACCCGCCCCCGTTTGTCATGACACATCTCAAAGACATATACCCGATCCTCTGAACGTCACACGAAGTCTTCGTTTTCCCACCCGCTGCACAAGCAAAATGAATGGCTCTCCGACAGATTTGCTGACGCGCTGGAGGGGTGACGCACCCGGGAACGGCTTCGTACTTGGGGTGTAAAGATCCTCAACCTTGAAGCCTTGTATGAATTCGCCGCCTCGATCCGGGCCGTGTGATCGACCGCAACGGTGCCTACCGCGCGGTGCTCGCCGAGCTGTTGCCCGGCGCGGAAGTCGTCCACGACCGGTTCCATGTCGTTGCCAACCTCAATGGAGCCATCGACGAGGTCCGGCGCAGCGAGTGGCGGGAGGCTGAGGTCGAGGGAGAGGAGCTCATCGAGGGCTCGCGCTACCTGCTGATGATGGGCCGTCAGAATCTCGATGAGTCCGGGCTCGACCGCCTTCTCGAAATCACCCGCCTCAACGGGAAACTCTCGACAGCCTACATCCTCAAGGAGGAGTTCCGGCTGATCTACATACAGTCTGTCCGTCAGCGTGCGCTCGGCACGAGCCCGAATGCGTCGCTGGTGCGGGGCGGTGCCGGCATCCTACGCGACCTCGCGGAAATCACCGCCTACTTCAAACACCGCATCAGCGCCGGCCGCTTCGAGGCTTTCAACAACCAGATCGCCCGCGTCATCCGCCGGACCTGCGGGATGACCAATCTCAGGCATCTCTTCGTCAAAATGAGGGCTCAATCACTCAAGCAAATCTGACGGAGACTAAATAAAGACCCCGGGCGTCGCCCGGAGCCTTGGAAGAGAAAGAAGGCCGACTCATTCGGCCTCTTCGTCTTCGGCCGGCATGATCACCGAGTCGATCACGTGGATCACGCCGTTCGAGGCCACGATGTCGGTCTTGATGACCTTGGCGCTGTCGATGGTCACCGTGTCGCCGTCGACCTTGATCATGGCGGTGTCGCCGTTGACGGTCTTCACTTCGCCAGTGGAAACGTCGGCCGCCATCACCTTGCCGGGCACCACGTGATAGGTGAGCACGGAGGCCAGCTTGTCCTTGTTTTCAGGCTTCAGCAGCATGTCCACGGTGCCGTCCGGGAGCTTCGCGAAAGCCTCGTTGGTCGGGGCGAACACGGTGAACGGGCCTTCGCCCTGCAAGGTTTCCACCAGATCGGCGGCTTTCACGGCGGCGACGAGGGTCGAGAAGTCGTCATTGGAGGACGCGATCTCGACGATGTCCTTCTTTTCTCCGGCGAAGGCGCCCAGCGTGGTGGCTGCGGTCAGGGCGAGGATGCGGGTGGTCATGGTCTTCATGGTTCTTTGGATGGTTCGTTTTTCGTGGTTTCAGGGAGGCTCCACACCCGCCTGCAGGGGATTCGACATTTCCTACACAGACGAATTCCACATGGACGAATGTTTCTCCTCCGTTCGCGGAATCCGATCGCGCCTTCCTTTACATTCGTCAAACGAGCGTCAGTCATTTCGCCGTCGCAAGGGGCCATCGTTGATCTTCTGTTGACCGTTGTCTTGGCTCGGAGGAAGCTGGTCCCGTGAACGAGGAGAATCTCTACGACATCAGCGCGGTGTCTCGCCTGACCGGACTTTCCAGTCCCAATCTGCGGGTCTGGGAAAGCCGCTACGGGCTGGTCCATCCCACCCGCAGTTCTTCGAACCGCCGGCTCTACAGCGAAGATGACGTTCGCCGGCTCACGCTGGCGAAGACCCTTTCCGATCGAGGGCATCCCCTGGCCAGCATCGCCCGTCTCTCGGCGGATGAAATGGAGGCGCGGCTTCAGGACGAGGCCCGACTCAGCGGCTCGACGCACCGGGGGCTCGACGGCGGAGCGTGCCGCTGTGTGTTGATCGGCGGAGAAATTCTCGGCCTGCTCGACGGCCGCGAATCCCAACTGGAAAAGGTGCGCATCGTCGGCCGCTTCCAGTCGATGGAGGAAGCGCGCCGCGGCTTCGAAGGAGGCACGGACCTTCTTCTCATCGCCACCCCGACGCTTTTTCCTGAAACGGTCGAGGCGATCCGGTCTCTTCTCGGCTCGTCCGGTGCGCTGCGGGCGGTGGTGGCCTACCGCTTCGCCCCCTCCGGCATTGCCCGGAACCTGGAAAAGGATTTTCAACCCATCACCGCGATCCGGTCGCCGATCGAAATGGCCGAACTCAGGGTGGTTCTCGGCACGGAAATCACCCTCATCCGTGGCCAGGCGGCGACCGCCTCGATGGGGGCTGCGGCGGAAACGGTCGCTCCGCCCCGCCGGTTCAGCGATGAAGAACTCGCCCGCATCAGCCGGATTTCCACCACCATCGACTGCGAGTGCCCGCACCACCTGGCCGAATTGCTCGGCATGCTCAACGCCTTCGCGCGTTACAGCGAGGAGTGCGAGAACCGCAACGAGGATGACGCCCGCATGCACGCCTATCTCCACCTCATGACCTGTCGCGCCCGCTCGCTGGTGGAGGAGTCGCTCGCCGAGCTGATCCGATTCGAGTCGATCACGCTCGACTGAACCCCGAGGCGGACGGCCGAAGCTTGGAACTTACGGGCACCGTCACCTTCCAGGTGGTGGTGCTTTTCCGTTTTCCTCCCGACCGCTGCCGGTCCCGCAGCAACGCTCGAGCACCGCCTTCATCACCTCCGCCGCCACCGGCGTGCTTTCGTGAAGGAGCAGGATGTCGCCATTTCCCGCACCATCGCATAGCGCGGAGACAATTTTTCCGACATCCCGTTCCACCGTGTCGAATCCCCGGCGGGACCAGGCCACGACTTCCAGCCCGAGTTCGGTGGCGAACGGATGGGTGAAATAGTTCCGGTGACCGACGGGGGCGCGATACCAGCGCGGCCTGACGCCCGTCGCCTCTTCGATGGCCTGCTGGCAGTCGCGGATCTCCCGGCGTGTCCGCCAAGGTCCCGCACACCACACCGTCGCCTGCGGATGGGTCATGGTGTGGTTCCCGAGTTCGTGCCCGCGGGCCACGATTTCCCGCGCCAACTCCGGGTAACGCCGTACTTGATCTCCGATCACGAAAAACACCGCCCGGCACCCGTGGGCGTCCAACAGGTCGAGCAGCCGCGGGGTGTCCTCGGGATCGGGCCCGTCATCGACGGTGATGAGCACCCCATCCCCCTCGACGCGCCTGGCGGTGGGCCCGAAGACCTGGGAACCTGGGACGAAGGTGCCCCAAACCCAAAGCAGCCCGGTCGCCAGCACGGCAAGCAGCTCCCAGCCGTAACCCGAGTGCCAGCACCAGGCCAGCGAAGGCACGTGGACCACCCCGCAGGCCAGGAGCCGGACGCCCACGCCGGCCCAGCCTCGGACCGCCATCAGCGCCGCCCACAATCCGGCCACCGGCCGGGCCACCAGCTGAAGGGCCACGAAAACCAGCCACGCCGCCGCCACCCCCATGGCCCATCCGCCTCCCGTCACCCGCCACACGGCCCAGGCGGAGAACACCGCCGACCAGATCCAGAAAGCGGACCGAGGGCCCGCCACGCCGAGCGCGAACACCAGCCCATGCAGCAGCAGCCAGGTGATCGGCAGCACTCCGAGCCAGGCCCACCCCGCCCCGCCCGCGGTCCACAGGGCATCGAAAACCGCCAGCGCCGCCACCCCCGGCATGATCAGCGACAGCACCCGGAACTCAGCCCGGTTCATTCCGGCCTGGCCCGCCAAGCGCGTGCGCTCGCCGCAGATCGGCGCGTCCCACACGGAGCGGAAAAGCGGGGCCGCCGCACGACGGTCGGGGTGGATGGTCCGCCTCATGCCGGGCCTCCCTTTCGTTTCAGGATCTCTTCAAAGACCGCCCAGTCCGCCCAGTGGGACTTGGCGACCTGATAGATCGACCGCGCCCAAGGCTCGGCCGCGGGCTCGCTGCCGCGCTGCCGCGGGGGCAGTTCCAGTTTCGGGAAAACCTTCACCCGGTAACGACGCCAGCCCTCGCGGAGGATGAACAGCGGATACACCGGAGCTCCGGTGATCCGCGCCAGCATCAGCGGCCCGCGCGGCAGCCTCATTTTCAGGCCCGGCTCGACCTCCACCTCCATTTCCGAAACCTCGAACACCACCCGGTCGCCCTGGATCGCCACCACGTCCCCCTCGCGCAGGATTCTCGCCAGCTCCACGCCCAGCATTTCGCCACCGGCATTGTAGAGCGTGCGGAAACGGGGGTGCTGCTTCTCCTTGCGGCGCAGCTCGGCCTCCTTGAGTTTCTGCAGCTCCGGCTCCCGCTCGGGCGCTCGTACGGCAAACACCGTACGTCCGAACTCCTCGGAGAACAACGAGGCCGCCATGTCGTAGTTGCCCATGTGGGCGGTCAGGATGATGCAGCCCTCCGGCGTCGCCGCCATTTCCTCGAAGTCCGCGATGCCATCGATCGCCCAGTCCATCTCGCCGGTCCCGGTTTCCACCCGCGCCGCATCGACCAGGGTCGCGGAGAAATTCCACACCACCCGGTAGGCGCCGGTGAACCGCCGCAGCCAGCCCCACGAGGGGAACATCGCGCCGAGGTTCGCCATCACCGCCCGCCGCTGGGGGCCGGCGAGGCCGAAAAACAGGGTCACCCAGCCGGCCAGCAGCACCGGCTCGAGAAACCACGGCAGCGAGCGCAGGCCACGCCTCAGCAGCCGGGTCGGCAGATCACCGAAGACCCCCGCCCGCCGGCACCACGACCTGCCCTTCCCGCTCACGCCACGGCGCGTTCCAGCTTGTTGGCGAGCCGGGCGAAGGCTCCGTCGTCGAGCACCGGTGCCAGCCCCTCGTGCCAACCCGGCGGAGGCTCGGGCAGCTCGATCCAGCTACGGCATCCACCGTATTTCTTCTCGTAGGTGAACTCCCACGGCGCCGCCATCCGGAACACCCGCACCAGCGCCACGTGGATGCTGCCCGCCGCCATGCCCTTGCCTTCCCAGTCGAAGCGCTGGCGCACCGTCTCCTCAGTCCAGATGTGCTCCGCGGCCAGCGCGGCGACCTCGTCCCAAGCCGTCACCGTGCGCGCCCATGGCACCTCGCAGAAATGATCGATGCGCACCGTCTCGCCGACTTCCCACTCCGGGGCCACGGTGGTCCGACCTTCGCGGACAAACTGCGCCTGGTTGTGAAAGCGCGTGGGAAAAAGGAAGAAGGACTCCTCGGCGAAACGGAAGCCCGCCCGGCCCTCGTGGATGCCCCCCTTGCGCAGGATCACCGCCTGCCGGCCGGACGCCAGCGCGTCACACACCACCTGCCACTCCTTGAATCCCTTTGCCATGCGCGGAAGCTACCCACGGCTTGCATTTCCGCTCAAGCGAGCAAATCCCGGAATCACGAGGATGGCACCGCCCCGCCGGCGCCGAGGCGCTCCAGCCGATAGCCGCCCGAAAGAATACCCCGCCACCAGTCCTCGTTTCCAAGATACCACTCCACCGTCTTGCGAAAGCCGGTCGCGGCGTCCTCGGCCGGTTCCCACCCCAGTTCATCGCGCATTTTCCGGAGGTCGATGGCATAGCGGAGGTCGTGACCCGGGCGATCGGCGACGTGGCGGATGCGGTCGGCATGGGGCTTGCCATCGGGGCTTGGCCGGAGTTCATCGAAGATCGAGCACAGCAACCGCACCAAATCGAGGTTCCGCAGTTCGTTGTGGCCGCCGATGTTGTAGGTTTCCCCGGCCCGTCCGCGCCCGAGCACGGTCCACAGCGCCTCGGCGTGGTCGCGGACATGGAGCCAGTCGCGGACGTGCTCGCCACTCCCGTAGACCGGGATTTCGCGGCCCTCCAGCGCGCGAATCAGCACCACCGGAACGAGCTTTTCAGGAAACTGATAGGGTCCGTAGTTGTTGGAGGAATTCGTGATCAGAACCGGAAGACCGTAGGTGTGGCACCAGGCCCTGACCAAGTGATCCGAGGCCGCCTTGCTGGCGCTGTAGGGCGAGTGAGGGTCGTAGGGCGAAGCCTCGGTGAAGGCTTCCGCACCGGCCGCCAGCGAACCGTAGACCTCATCGGTGGAGACATGCAGGAACCGGAAACGCTCGGCACGGCTGGCGGGAAGTTTCCTGTAATAATCAAGCGTCGCGGCGAGCAGGCGGAAGGTCCCGACGATGTTGGTCTCGATGAATGCCGCCGGACCATCGATCGAGCGGTCGACGTGCGACTCGGCGGCGAGGTGCATGATGGCATCCGGCCGGTGCTCGGCCAGCACGCGGGCCATGGCGGCGGCGTCGCCGATATCGGCGCGCACGAACAGGTGGTCCGGATGGCCCGCCAGCTCGTCGAGCGACCGCAGGTTGCCGGCGTAGGTCAGCTTGTCGACGTTGATGACCCTGAGCCCCTTTTCCAGAACCAGCAGGCGCACGAGGTTGGCGCCGATGAAGCCGGCGCCCCCGGTCACGAGTATCGTTCGAACATCCATCTTCCGTCCCGGGACGGATTATCCCGGAATCGTCCGCTCGGGGAAACGACAATCCTTCCCCGCCCGCCGAAGTTCCGTTTCCCGCCGCCCGCTCAGGTCAGCAGTTCGATGTCCGGCACCGCCTCATCGTCGCTGGTCGAGCTTTGCCCCGGCAGCGGCGGCGGTTCGCCCTCAAGCACGCCGTAGTGGTCGAGGCCTTCGAAAAGCCCGGCCAATCCGGATTCCTTGCACTTGTAGAGGCGCGGCCGCGACTTGAGCCGGCGCAGGACTTCGTCGGCATCCTTGGCGATGGCCGAAAGGTTCCGCCCGCGAACCATCGAAACATCGTTGCCATAGATGCCATAGCAGTAGATCCGGGCCGGATCGATGCCCCACTTGTACTCGAGATAGCGGAGGGAAACGTCCTTCCCCGAGCGCACCGGCACCACATCGAGGTAGGAGTTGGCGGTCATCATCACTTTTCCGGCCACGCCTTTCTCGCGAAGGTGGGAGACGACTTCAGCGGTCGTCGGACCAGTTTCCTTGCAGCGGAAATACGAGACCTTGAGCTCGTGTTGGTTCTCATCCGGCTGCAGTTCCAGCCCATTGAACCCGGCCAGGGCCTCGAGCACATGCTCGCGGCTCCACCGATGGCGGACCTGCTTTTCCCACACCTCGTCGCGAACCCGCGCGCGGCCGTAGTGGATGGTCGCGCCCAGTTCGGCGATCACGAAGGAAGGCTTCGGCATGTTCAGCCGCTCGATCACCGCCCACGCCTCGTCATAGGAAAGCCCGGTCACGAAGCCGAGCCCGAGCCGCACCGAGCCGTCGACCGGATCAAAGAGATGGCGCCAGCGCTCGATCAATTCCCCGGGCTGGTGCTCGATGTCCGGGGGCAGGTCCATGACCACCCAGTGGTCCGCCTGCGCCAGCGTCTGCCGGGTGCCCTGGTGCCATTCGCGCGGGGCCGGCGGCAGCACGCCCTCGAGCTCGTGCAGGTAGTGCTCCACGTGCGCGTCCCACGAATAGTGCTCGCGCACCAGCCGGTGGCCGCGGTGGGACAGCTCTTTCTGTCGTTTCGGATCGGAAAGGATGCCCTCGATGGCGTTGCCGATCGCGGCGGCATCCAGCGGATCGACCAGCTCGCCGTTCTCGCAGTTGGCCAGGATGTCGCGCGGACCGCCATCGTGCGTGGCCACCAGCGGCAGGCCCGCGGCGGAGGCCTCGAGCAAGGTCAGCCCGAAAGGCTCGGTGAAGGCCGGGTTGACGAACACTCCCTTGCGCTCCGCCGCCCAGCGGTAAAACCCGGCCACTTCGTGCGACTCGTGCTTTTTCGGGATGGCACACACGCCGTAGAGGTCGAGGTCGTCGATCTTCCGCAGCAGCGAGGTCCACACCTTGCGGCCGCCGGAAGGCAGCTCGCTGATCTTGTCACGATTGCCGCCGATCACGACCAGATTGGCGTTTTCCCGCAGCCAGGCGTTTTCGCCGAAGGCGCGGACCAGCCCGACGAGGTTTTTCCTCTCGTCCGCCCGCGCGATGGTCAGCACGGCCGGCTTGGACGGATCGTCGAGGAAACGGGAGATCTTTTCGTCCACCGCGGCCATCACGGCGGGGTCGCCCTTGCCGTCGAAGCGAGTCAGATCGACCCCCGGCGGAATCACCTTCATGCGGTCGGCGGCATATTGATCGTACATCGAATACTGCTCATCGACCTCCTGGCGGGTGCTGGTGCAGACCATCGAGGCGGCATCGAGGCTCAGCTCCTCGGCCTCGATGCGGGCGGCGAGGTTGTAGCGCTTCTCGATGTCCTCGGCGGACGCGCCGCCCTCGATGAGGCGCTCCCGTTTCACGCGACCGAGCGAATGCCCGGTGAAAACGAAGGGACAGCCGAGCACCGCCGCCACCTGGCGGCCGACGTAGCCGGCATCCGCGTAGTGGGCGTGGACCAGGTCCGGCACGCGCTTTTCGCGGCGCAGCCAGGCCAGCGTGCCATCAATGAAACTATCGAGGTGACGCCACAGCACTTCCTTCCGCAGATATCTCCGCGGCCCGGCCTCGATCCGGCAGATATCGCCCGAGCCGCCGAGCAGCTCACGGTCCTGAGCGTAATCGACCGAGACGTGGCGGTCGAAGACCTTGCGGGTGACCAGCGACACGCGCCCCACCTCCTCGCGGCGGGCCAGGGCTTTCACCAGCTCCAGCACATAGAGGCACTGGCCGCCGGTGTCGGGATCGCGTCCGAGTTCGAGGTTCGCCCCGCGGATCAGGCCGTGGATGGAAAAGTGGAGGATATCGAGTTTGCCCTTCATGAGTTGGTGGCCGGGATTTCCTCCCGGATGACGCCGAAATGGATGAGACCCTCGAGCACGCCGGCCGCGCACTCGCCGCGGGCCGCATAGACGGAGCTGCCGCGGATCGCCTCGCGCAGTTCGGGCTCGGCATTGCCGACCGCGATCCCGCGCACGCCGGGTTCGAGCAGCATGCGGACGTCGTTGCCCGTGTCCCCGGCGGCCACGGCCTCATCGGTGCCGAGGCCGAGGTGGCCGCAGATCCAGCGCAGGGCGTTGCCCTTGTTGGCAGCCAGCGGCAGCACGTCCAGATCACGGGCGGAGGAATAGATCACTTGGGCGCCGACCCCAGCGTCCGCCAGCGCTTGTTCCAGCTCCGCTATCTGTTCCGGCGAGGCTCCATGCCAGAACCAGCTGCTTTTCCACGGATGCTGCTGCTCGTCCGGTTGCGGATCGATGCCGGAGAACCCGCGCACCACCCGGTCCACCGTCCCGCGCTCCCAGCCCTGGTCGAGTTCGGTGGAAAACTCATCCAGCCGCTTCTGCTCGCGCGCGTTGAAGATCATGGTGCCCACGCCGCCGATCACATAGTCGGGCATCGGCAGGCCATGTTCGGCGGCCACCTTCAGGGCATCGTCGAGCAGCCTTCCGGTGCTGAAAACGAGGATCGGTCGATCCGGCGGGAGTGCCTCCCAGGCGGCCCGCAGCCGGCGGGTGGCTTCCGGTACGCCGAGCAGGGTGCCATCGATGTCCGAGCAAAGCAGGCGGACGGGTTTCTGGTTCTCCATCGGCCGCAACCTAGCAGAGAACCGGCGACCGACAAAGGAAAGGTCCCGCGCGAATTCCCGCGTCCGGCCTCACGAGGTCACCCTGCGGAGGTTCCGGGGCGCGGCCCGCCGACGTTTTCAGGGCCACAAGGGTTCGGAAGAGGGGGTTGATTTCGCCGGATGAGGGATCCTTCCCAAGCAAAGCGGGCCACGAGCCGACTTTCGGCCCGTGACCCGCGAGTGCTTCTTGGGTTGATGAAATGAACCGCCGGGAAGCTTACTTCTTTTTCCCGGGCTTCACCTGCACGAGGCCGGCATCGATGTACTGGCCGCCCTGGGTCTGATGGCAGTGGATGGCGAGGGTGTTCTTGCCGCGCTTGAGCGCCGCCTTGGCCTTCTGGGACAGGTCGAAGATCTCGTAGCTGGTGTTGAAGCCTCCCAGGGTCGCGGCGCTGACGCCGTTGATGAAGATCTGCGCTTCCTCATCGTGGAAGACCCACAGCTTCACGTCGTCCGGGGCACCGGTCGGGAGTTCGAACTCGCGGCGGATCCAGATGTCGCCGGAGGTCCACTTGGTCCGGTTCTTCGCGTTGGGGGTGCCATCGGCGCCGAAACCCCCGGCACCGGTTTTCCACGAACCGGCGTCAAAGTCCGGCTTCATCCAACCCTCGTCGGGTCGGTCGAAGGTGTAGGCCCATTGGATGTTGGCCTTTTCATCCCCGGCCTCGACGACCGGCGTGATCACCGGCGGGATGTATTCGGGCATGGGTGCCCACTTGGCGGCCTTGGTCCGATCGCGGCCGGCATACTTTTTCCACACCTCCTTGTCGTAGAGGGCGCGGAGGAAGACGCCCCCGACCACCGGCCGGGCGGTGAAGCCGCGCTTCTTGGCGGTGGAGGTGAAATACCAGTCGGTCATCGGCGACCGGTCCGGCGTTTCATTGAGGAAGCGGAACACCGGCGAAACCAGCGCATCGAAGTCCCCGCGCTTTTCGGTGAGGGTGGCGGTCCACAGGATCCAGTCGAGCTTGGTGTAGTCCGAGCGGTTGTCGAGGGGCAGGCCGTACTCGTTCTGCTTGGACTTGTAGTAGGTCATCTCGGTTTCGAAGACCTTCTCGGGGAAGAGGTTGAACCCGAGGATGCGGTCCCACACGAGGTTGTATTTCTGGCTCCAGGTATCGGCCCGGTCGAAAGCGAGCCGGTAGTGGTCGCCATCGTCCGCCTCGACCACCCAGCGCTCGGCGAAGCGCTTGGCCGTCTCCAGGAAATCCTTCGCCTTGGCCTGGTCGCCGCGCATCTCGCAGAGCTTGGCGAAGGAAGCGAGGCCGCAGATGGCCTTGGCACTGAGGTTGACGTTATGGGCGAGGTGGCCGGCGAAGTCGTCGGTGCAGAGCTGGTTCGGCGGATCGAAGCCTTCCTTCTTCAGGTAGTTCGCCCATTGCTCGAGGCGTTCCCAGTAAGGTTCGGCGAACCCGGCGTTGCCCTCCATTTCCGCGACGGCGGCGAACAGGATGAGCAGGTTGCCGCTCTCCTCGACCGGCATCTGGTTCTCCTCGCCGGTCTCGCCACCACCGTAGACCTGGCCGTTGGCCAAAGGATAGGTGCCGAGGTCGTGCGGGGCGAAGGGGAACTTCCAGCGGTCGCTCTTGGCGTATTCCATGAACGGCACGATGAACGACTTGGCGACGGTGGGGCCCATCAGCAGGAACTGGGGAGCCATCGGGTAGAAAACGTCGGAGGTGGCGATGCAGCCGTTGGAGTGGTTCTCCTTGGAGAACTGCAGCGGCTGGCCGTTCTGGTCGGCCACGAACTTGCCGGCCGCGAAGCACTGGCGGTAGGCCAGCGAGGAAAGCTTCGCATACTGGATGCCGCCCATCTTTTCGAGGTCGGCGAAAAGCTCCTTGTCGAATTCTTCGCAGTGCTTGCGGATCGCCTCGTATTGCTTGGCGGAGGCCGCCAGCAGGTCCTTGGCTTCCCAGCCGTCCTTGCGCCAGTAGGGACGCAGGTTGGTGTGATTGTACTGGATCGAGTAGATATCGTCATAGGCCAGCATCAACCAGGTCGAGACGGGCTTCTCCCCGATCTTCAACTCCTTGAGCACGAGGCCCGCGCCCGCCTGGTCGGCATGTTCGGCCTCACCCTTGTCGGAGGTCGCCTTGACGTCCGCCGTGGCAAAGGAAAAGGCCATCTCGGCAGGCTTGGCGAAAGCGGTGGTTTCGGTGGCCGACTTCGGCGCGGCCACGTAGAGGAAGCCCCAGTCGATGCGCAGATCGTCGCCCTTCTTGCCGAGGATCCGTTGCTCCTTGGAGCCGATCTTCAGGACGGACAGTCCCTCGTCGGTGCCACCCTCCCATTGCACCGCCTGGTGGGTTTCATTCACGGTGAGTTCGCCGGATGCCGCGAAAAACACCGACACGGTGTGCTCCTTGCCGTCGGTCGCGGATGCCTCGTAGGTGAGATAGGTGACCGGGCGGGAGAGCAGCGCCATGTCCTCAGGCAGCGCCGGAGTCATGAAGGTCAGCCCGATTTCCACACCCTCGCCTTCGAAACGATAGACGGTGCGGGTCGGAAACACGCTGAGATCGGTCTGCTCCAAGGCAGGCACCGAGGCGGGCGAGCTGCCCATCAGGCGGTAGGACTTGCCGTCGATCTTCACCAGGCTGCTCAGCTGCTGGCGGCGGCCGGTCCAGTGGGTGGTTTCGGTGTCGGTCAGGTGGTCGGCAGGCGACCAGATGCTGAAATAGGGATCGCAGGCGACCAGCGGCGTGGCCGGCGGGATGAGCTGGTTGGGATCCGACGGAGCTTCGCGCCCCAGCACGGGGCCGGCCGCGAGGGTCAGCGCGGACACGGCGGATGAGATCAGGATTTTCATGATGGCGTGGATAATGGCCGGCTGCGTGACCGGTCGGCCCACTCAAGCTGGGCAATTCCGTGCAATCAAGGGCTCGAGCTGTCACCCGGTGCACCAGACCATATCGAAATCCCACCCGCCGACCCGGGTTCAAAGGTCGATCACGATGGTGGGGACGGTGACGACCTCAATGATCTCATGACGCGGCTCGTAGACCCTGATCAAACGGTCGCCGTAGAGATAAAGACGGGTGTGGTCGGTGTAGGGGACGCCGGGGATCAGGTTCGCTTCAATCGGCACCAGACTGCCGAGCCAGATCCCGTCGAGGACGTGGCCGGGTTGCAGTTTGTCACGCCAGCCGGGAGGCAGGGGCTTGCCATGGCGAAGTCGTTTGGCGATTCCGGGAGGCAGGCCACCATCGCGGTCCCGGTAGTTGGAAAAGTAGTGCCGAATGCTCTGGCGCTGGGCATCGGTGAACCGGTGGTCCTGCCCATTGTGCCTGCCCACCGGGGCGGCGGCTGCGGGCTTGCGGTCCTTGCCGGCGACCACCTGCGACGGCCGCGCCTTGTGGCCGGCACTTTTGTCCGGCCCGGTCTTCCCGTGCGCCTGCGCCCCATGGCCGTGACTTTTCTTGGAGTTTCCCGGACGGCCCTTGGCGGCTGCCGGAGGTCCGCCGCCCTTGTCCTTGTTTCCCTTCCCCGGCTTTGCCTCCGAGGGAAGAACGACGAGACTTCCAGCCGCCAAAGCAGCCAACCCAAAACGGAATGCGGTGGTTTTCATCACCCGCCACCATCGGCGGTCCGGCAAAAATCCGCCATTGGATCCTTGCACGAAATGGTGTTGCGATCCGCACTCACCCATGCGGCCGTGCCATTTTTTCAGGACGCATCAGGCGATCGAAATCCGCCTCGGATACCCCGGCGGCCAGCGCTTCCTCGCGCAGGGTGGTGCCGTTGGCATGGGCCGCCTTGGCGATCGCGGCCGCGCGGTCGTAACCCATCTCGGGCGCGAGCGCCGTGACCAGCATCAGGCTGCGGTTCACCAGCTCGCCGATGCGGCTGCGGTCCGCCTCGATCCCCGCCACGCAACGCTCGCGGAAGCTGTCGGCGGCATCGGCCAGCAGGCTCATCGACTCGAGCAAGGTCGCGATCATCAGCGGCTTGAAGGTATTCAGCTCGAACTGGCCCTGGCTGCCGGCGAAGCCGATCGTCGCATCGTTTCCCATGACCCGCAGGCAGACCTGGGTGAGCGCCTCGCACTGGGTCGGGTTGACCTTTCCCGGCATGATCGACGAGCCGGGTTCGTTGGCCGGCAGCCGCAGCTCGCCGAGGCCCGACCGGGGCCCCGAGGCCAACAGCCGGAGGTCGTTGGCGATTTTGAAAAGCGAGCCCGCCACCGTCTTCAGCGCGCCGGAGAGAAAAACCAGCGCGTCGTGGGCGGCCAGCGCCTCGAACTTGTCCGGAGCGGAAACGAAGGGCTCGCCGGTCCGGGCGGCCAATTGCTCGGCCATGCGCCGGGCGAAGCCGGAGGGGGTATTCAGGCCGGTGCCCACCGCGGTTCCCCCCTGCGCAAGAGGAAAGAGCCCCTTCAACGCCGAGCGGATCCGCTCGATCCCCGCCGCCACCTGCCGCCGATACCCGCCGAACTCCTGCCCGAGCATCAGGGGCGTCGCGTCCTGGCAGTGGGTGCGCCCGATCTTCACGATGTCGGCGAACTCCTCCGACTTCGCCCCCAACGCATCCGCCAGGGACTCCAAGGCCGGCAACAGCCGCGTCCTCGCCAGCTTCATGGCGGCCAGGTGCATCGCGGTCGGAAACGAGTCGTTCGACGACTGGGACCGGTTCACGTGGTCGTTCGGATGCACCTTCGAGTCCCCGCCCAGCTGATGCGTGGCGCGATGGGCGATCACTTCGTTGACGTTCATGTTCGACTGGGTGCCGGAACCGGTTTGATAGACCACGAGCGGAAACTCGTCGTCCCACCGGCCATCGATCACCTCCTGCGCCGCGGCGACGATCGCCTGCGAAAGCCCGGCATCCAGCTCACCCAGTTCGGCGTTCACGATCGCGGCCGCGCGTTTCACCTCGGCCAGCGCGTGCACCACCTCGATCGGCATCCGCCTGCCGCCGATCGGGAAATTCTCCAACGAGCGCTGGGTCTGGGCACCCCACAACTTATCGGCAGGCACTTGGATTTCGCCCAGGCTGTCTTTTTCCACTCTCCACTCCATGGTCCACCAACGCTCAGGTTCCCGGCTTCGTCCAGTCTCGGGAAAACCCGGGCGGCGGGCCAAAAACACCACCGCCCCTGCCCGGTCGAATCGGGCAGGGGCGGTGGCGGAGAGAGTGGGATTCGAACCCACGGTAGGTTTAACCCTACGCACGATTTCGAGTCGTGTGCCTTAAACCGAGCTCAGCCATCTCTCCTTGGCGCCGCTGGGCGGGGCGCGGTTTTTAGCAGCCCCCGCCGCCTTGTAAAGCCCTCGATTGCGCCGTTTTCAGTCCGGAAAAACGATCGCCCGGTGACCATCAATGATCGTCCGGTCGTGCACATGGTAACGGATGCCGCGCGCCAGGGCCGCCCGTTCGCAGTCGCGCCCCAGCCTCACCAAGTCCTGCGGTGTGTGGAAATGCTGCACCCGCTCGACCTGCTGCTCGATGATCGGCCCGGCATCAAGGTCGGCGGTGACATAGTGACAGGTGGCACCGATCAGCTTCACACCCCGCTCGTAGGCTTGCCGATAGGGATTCGCCCCGATGAAGGCAGGAAGGAAGCTGTGGTGGATGTTGATGATGCGGCCGTCGTAATCGCGACAGAAGTCATCCGGCAGGATCTGCATGAAGCGGGCGAGCACCACCAACTCGACGGCCTCGGCGGAGAGGATCTCACGAATCTTCCGAAAGCCCGCGTCCTTCCGGTCGCCATCCATTTCGACGAGGTGAAACGGAAGCCCTGACTGCGAGGCGATCTCGCGGCAGTCGGTGCGGTTGCCGATCACGGAGGTGATTTCCACCGGCAATTCCCCCAGCCGTGTGCGCCAGAGCACTTCGTTGAGGCAGTGGTCGGTCTTGGTGACCAGCACGGCGGTGCGCATCTTGTAGGGCAGCCGGCGGAAGTGCCACTCGGCCTTCATCGCCCGGCCCAGCGTGCCGAAGCCCTCGATGAAATCCTCGACCTCGACCTGCAGGCCGCCGGTTTCGATCTCCAGCCGGGAAAAAAACCGGCCGCTGAGCTTGTCGGTGAACTGGGCGAACTCGATCAGGTTCGCCGAATAGCCGGCGACGTAGCCTGAGATCTTGGCGACGATGCCCGGCTGGTCAGGGCAGCGGAGCTTCAGGATGAGGCCGGGGCGGGTCGACATGTCGGCCGGACAAAAGCGCGCGCCCCGCGGGAAGACAAGCTCAGGGCGTGTCGGTCTCCCACTGGCTCCGAACCAGGAGAAGCTCGTCGCTTTCCCCACCCGCGGCAGCGGCCCGGTCGATGCGCACGGCGGGCGCCTGCAAGGTCGGCTCGGGATCTGAAGGCATGGCGGAAATCCACACGGCGGTCATCAGGACCGCTGCGGCGATGCCGGAGCCGAGCACGATGGCGAGCCCCTTGACCGAGGTCCGGTCCGCCTTTTGCACCTGAGGACCGCGCGGGCGCGGCGCGGCGGCACGGCGCTCGCTGGCGGCAAAGGCTGGATGGGTCCCGGCTTCCAAAATGGCGGGCTCCAGCTTGAGATCGCGCCGGATCCTGAACGGGGCCTTCTCTCCCAAGTCCGAGCGCCCGGCGAAGTCCGCCATTTCCTCGGCGGGATGCTGGGGCAGCACCGACATCGGACCCACCAACAGCTGGCGGACCACCGACTCGGCGACAAATTCTGTTTCGATTTCCCGCTTTCCGGCGTCTTCCGCCACGGGCAATGGGGCGAGGGTGTCAGGGAGAATCATGGCAAAACCATTTATTTCGTTCAGTTTTTGCGTAAATAGCAGGTTCGGTCAAATATCAATTTTTCTTAAATGAATGGGCGCGCCTTCCCTCTTTCGCTGCGAATTCCATCGATCCCCGACGCTTGCTGTGTTTCGTATCCGGTCATGCAAACCTGCGTCGTGATGACGGTCCTCGCGCCCGACCGGACGGGCATCGTGAAATCCATCTCGGAAACGGTGGCGGCGCATGGCGGAAACTGGCTGGAAAGCCGGATGGCCCGCCTGGCCGGGCAGTTCGCCGGCATCCTGCGGATCGAGTGTGCGCCGACCGATGTGGACGCGATGGTATCGGCGCTGGAATCCCTCGAGGGGCTCTCGATCCACACCAGCCGTGAGGAATTCCCGGAAGACACGCATCGCGATCTCATTCACCTGGACGTGGTGGGGAACGACCGGCCCGGCATCGTGCGTCAGATTTCGGCCGCGGTGGCAGGTGTGGGAGCGAACCTCGAGGATTTGCAAACCCGGCTCGAAAGCGCGCCGATGGCGGGGCATCCCTTGTTTCACGCCATTCTCACCGTGTCGCTTCCGGCGGGCATTGCGCCGGGTTCGTTGACCGACTCGATCGAGCAACTCGGCGAGGATCTGGCCGTCACGGTCGTCGAGTAAAGAAAGGGGCGGCGGGCATGGACCGGGGCGGCGGGCATGGACCGGGGCGGCGGGCATTGACCTGGGGCGGCGGGCATCGACCGCCGGGCTGGAGGGGAGAGATGGTCAGGTCTGCAAGCGGCTTCGAGGTCCCGGGGGCGGTATACGGGCGCTATCGGAGTTGCCTGTGGTCGACCCCGTGGGAACTCGAAGCAACCCGAAGAACCCACGGCTGCCCCCACCCAGCCCGGGGGGGGGGGGGGGGGGGGGGGGGGGGGGGGGGGGGGGGGGGGGGGGGGGGGGGGGGGGGGGGGGGGGGGGGGGGGGGGGGGGGGGGGGGGGGGGGGGGGGGGGGGGGGGGGGGGGGGGGGGG